>JAZUFW010000073.1:0-25210 GCA_045640905.1 Lachnospiraceae bacterium | reverse complement strand
CGCCTACAACAGAGCCTACGGCGTCACCTACGCCGCGCGTATATTCAACACCGGAACCTATACCTACGGCTACGCCTACGGCGACACCTACAGCAACGCCTACAGCAACACCCACGGCAACGCCTACAGAGACACCCACGGCAAGTCCTACACCTACAGCAAGCCCGGCAGCTACACCGACTGCAGGTGCGACACCTACAGCAGTTCCGACAGCAGCTCCTACGGCGCCTCCTACGGCAGCTCCTACCGAAGCTCCTTTGATGAGAACGGTCAATCCGGTAGCATCAATTGCCGAGGAAACTCCGAAATCTGAGCCTGAAAGCATTATTCCGACTCCGGAGCCTATTTTGAGCGCAGATAATGGCGGTGCGGATATGCCAAATGAACCGATTGCCGACAACACGGAAATTACAAATACAGATAGTTCGTCCAAGAAACCTGAGGCGGTAACAGTTGTCAGTGCTACCCCGAAGAGCGTGCTTGAAGAAGATAAAGATACATCTGTATTGGAATTAAATGACACAACTGTCATATATTCGGATACATTAAAGAAGATTAAAGAAGACGGAATTGTAGCGCAAATCAATATGCCCAATAACGTAACCTGGACAATAGACGGCAACACCATGAATGGCAGCAGCTTGTCCGATATTGATCTGGGAGTCACGATAGGTGCTGACAGCACGATTCCGCAGGATGCCCTGACACAACTTACAAGCGGTGAAAAATATGTTACTTTATCGCTTAGTCATGACGGAGAGTTTGGATTCGACGCTACTTTGACCTTGCCTATAGATGAAGGAAAGAGCGGACAATATGCTAATTTGTTCTATTACAACGAAGAGAGCGGACAGTTTGAATTCATGTGTGCTTCTGTAATAAACAGTGCACGGAAAGCGGCATTTACCTTTAAACATGCATCCGAATATATTATAATAATTTCTGATGAATCCAAGGAAAAGCTCCTTGAAACAAAGGCCGCATTTACCGATGTAACCTATCCGAAAGAAGAAACCACACTTTCACACTTGAGTTCAAATGAAGGAAACCTTTCGAAGACGGATTCATATAAGCGTATTATGCTGGTAATATTGATTGTTACGCTTTGCATAGTTGCAACGGTAATAGGTACATTAATCTTCAGAAAGAAAGAAGATGAATACGATGATTGATATAGGTGAATATAAATACAAGTATGAAACGCATTTACATACTGTCGAAGCCAGTGCCTGCGCCCGTAATACGGCGCAGGATATGATGAAAGCCATGAAAGAAGCAGGGTATACGGGGGCTTTTGTCACGAATCATGCCTGGGGCGGTAATACATGCGTCGATCGTTCTTTACCGTGGAAGAAGTGGGTAGAAGAGTTCGCTAAACCGTATTATCTGGCCAAAGAATGGGGAGATAAAAACGATTTTGATGTTTTCTACGGATACGAATCGGGATATAACGGAACGGAATTTTTGATATACGGTCTGACACCGGAATGGATGGCAGCTCATGATGAACTTCATGATGCCTCTGTTGAAGAACAGATAAAGATAGTTCATGAAGGCGGAGGAATAGTGATACATGCGCATCCTTACAGAGAAGAATTCTATATTCCGGAGGTGCGTCTTTTCCCGGAATATGTGGACGGGGTTGAAGGAGTGAATGCTACGCATGCGTCACATTTAAGTACAGCCCACAACAATCCGGTATTTGATGAAAGGGCGATTGCATATGCCAAAGAGCACAATTTCCCTATGACGGCAGGAAGCGACGTTCATTCCGTTTTTTCACTGGGAGGCGGAATGCTGTTTTCGGAAAGAATACAAAATGTAAAGGAATTTATCGATAACGTAATGTCCGACAAAATGTATTTGCTGACGGACGGGGATCGCATTTACGACAGGTTTGGCAATGTCTTAAAGACTATCTATAAATAAGGGGACAGAATGAAAATCTTACATTGTGCCGATTTGCATTTAGACTCATCCATGACATCCGTACTGCCTAAAGAAAAGGCCAGGGATCGAAGGGGTGAGTTATTAACTTCATATACGAATATAGTAAGGTACGCCGTGGATAATGACATTCATCATATCATCATAGCCGGGGATATGTTTGATACCAAGTCTGTTTCCGCTACCGCCAGAAATGTAGTTGTGGGTTCCATTACTGCCAATCCGGATATTACTTTTTATTATTTAAAAGGAAATCATGATAATGACAGTTTCCTGGGAGCCTTGGAAAATGTTCCGGACAATTTGAAACTTTTCGCGAACGAATGGACATCGTATGATTTGGCTGATTCTAATGTCAGCATCTATGGCCTGGAAATATCGGAAAACCGGGACGAACTGTATCATGGACTGATTTTGGATAAGTCAAAATATAATATCGTGGTTCTGCATGGCCAGGAAAATGTAGCGTCGGGTAAGGACAAAGAAGCCGTAATAAATTTACGAGAACTTAAAAATAAAAACATAGATTATTTGGCACTGGGTCATGTTCATACTCACAAAGAAGAAAAACTGGATGAACGCGGTATATACTGTTATTGTGGAACGCCTGAAGGCCGAGGCTTTGATGAGTGCGGAGCAATGGGATTTGTGGTTTTGGATATAGACGAGCGTGAACATACAGCTAATCTTACGTTTGTCTCGCGGAATATCCGAAGACTGCACAACGTCGAAGTAGACATTTCGGATATATCGGATACGGATGAAGCTATCGGCGAAATCCGAAAGAATTTGGATGAATATGATATCCCGGCACAGGATTTGGTTAAAATAACCCTGACAGGGAAAGTGGGGATTGATGCAGACATTAATACCGTGGTTATTAACAAAATGTTTGAGGACCGTTTCTACCTGTTTAGAATAAAGGATGAGACAACATTAAAGGTGAATTATGAGGATTTCCTGCTCGACGAATCGCTAAAAGGAGAGTTTGTTCGGCTGGTAAAAGACAGCGACATGAGCGAGGAAATGAAAGCTGAAGTAATAAAGACAGGAATCGGAGCACTGTTAAAAGAGGAGATATAGATTTGAGATTATTGTCATGTGATATTAATAATTTCGGATGCTTAAGTGACAGACATTTTTCCTTTGATGAAGGATTAAATGTTTTTATCGAGCCCAACGGTTGGGGAAAAAGTACGTTGGCCTCTTTTTTTCGTGTTATGTTTTACGGATTTGAGGACGAAAATAAAAAATCGCTAAAAGACCGTGAGCGAAACAAGTATCTGCCGTGGGGACGCGGAACCTTCGGGGGAAGTCTCTGCTTTGAAACCGACGGCAAAAAATACATAATGAATCGAGTGTTCGGCGCCAACGCGAAGGAAGACACGTTTGAACTGCTTGATTTCGATACTAAACTAAGAAGCAATGATTTTACCGAAAATATCGGAGAAGAATTGTTTCAAATTGATTCCGATTCGTTCAAGAGAACCGTAATGGTCAGCCAGAACGACTGTGCAACGGGCTCTACCGACGGAATAAATGCCAAGATAGGAAATCTGACCGATGAGACGGATGATATGGGCAACTACGAGGAAGTCATGAAGACCTTGAAGGACCGAATCAATTCACTTTCTCCCGGCAGAGCTACCGGCTATTTGAACAAGTTAAAAAACGATATTACATACGATGAGACACAGTTAAAGCGTCTGGACGGTTTGCTTGAAAATGAAAAAGCTCTTTTGTCAAAACAGAAGGAATGCCGTGACGCTGCTTCTTTGCTGACAGATAAAAACTCTCAATTGAAGAAGGAACTGGATGATACGGCCAAGTATGAAGCAGTTTATGAAAAAAAGCAAAGATACGAAGCACTTTTACAAAAACTAAAGACAAAGAAGATGCTTCTTGATGAAAGAAAGAGTGTTTTTACAAATGATATTCCGTCTCAAGAGGAACTGAGAGTATATATTAAAAAGGCTGATTTGTTAAAGGAAAAGGAAAGCATGAAAGAAGCTTATGCTTTGGATGATCTTTCCATGACCAAATACAAATTAAGCGAGAAAACATTTGAAAACGGTGTTCCCGACCGTAATGAAATAGATTCGTATTTCGATGACTTTGCATCGATGAGTGACATAAAAGATGAAATACGAGAGAAAAAGCAACAGATAGCCGAACTTCGAAAGAAGGAAAAAATGCAAGGAGCGCTGGCATTGGCAGCATTACTTGCAAGCGGAGCCGGTGCACTTTACATTTTGTTTTTCAAAAAAGCATTTATCAATTACGCGTATATCCTTTTGGCCGCAAGCGTAATAATGCTTGTTGTGCTTATCTGCATTTTGACCGGCAAAACGAAAAAACGAAAGTTAATTGTCGACTTGAAGGAAGACATTACGATAAATGAAGAACAGATAGAGAAAATAAAAACTCAGACAACGGAATTTCTGGAAACTTTTAAGGTTAATTGCAACGAAGAAAATGTTTTGAATTCCCTAAAAGGATTAAAGGAATTGTCTATAGAGTATTCAATGCTTAATTCGCAATATGACAAATATAGGGCACTGGAAACCGAAAACCGTGAATTAGGTGATGAAATTTCAGCTTATTTGGCAAAAATCGGTGCCAAAGCAAATGCTGATTCGAAAGAGCAACTGCTGGAGATGGTAAGTAATCGTAGTGCCTATGATAATTCATTGTCTGAATATCAGGAAATAGAAAATGAAGTCAAAACTTTTGAAGAGAGCATTGAAGTAAAAACCCTGAATTCGATTTCCGACAATCCGCCTAAGCACGGCATAGATGAACTGACAGTCATGATTAAGGAAAATGACGAGGCACTTGATGAACTGCGCTCTGAAATCGCCCAATATGAAAACCGTCTTTCCGATGTCAGAAAAGAAATCGATGAATTGAACGAAACAGCAGAACTTTTGAAGGAAAAGGAAGAAGACTTTGCTGCTCAATCGGAACACTTTGAAGTACTGAAAGCTGCCAGAGAATATTTGGAAAAGGCCAAAGAATCCTTTACCCTTAAATATATCGGCCCTGTGAAAAACGCATTTACGAAGTACATTCAAATTCTTAATAAGACTGAGAATTCTGAAAAATTCGAATTTGACGCAAATACCAATCTGCTCATTAAGGATGAAGGAATGTATCGTGAAATAAGCAATTACAGCCAGGGCCTTCGCGATTTGTACGGATTGTGTTTCAGAATGGCACTTACGGATGCCATGTATCAAAATGAAAAACCCATGATTATTTTCGATGATCCGTTTACCAATCTGGATTCGGATAGAATGGCCGGCGGATTGGAGTTTTTGAACCGGATAGCGAAAGAGTATCAGATACTGTATTTCACCTGCCATGAGAGCAGAGTATAGGGTATCTGTGAAAAATCTCTTAAAAAACTATAAAAAGCCACAAAGCCGGAATAAATTGTGGTAATCTATAATAGCCATAAGAAAGAAGTTTACATAACAAGGATGACTTACAGGAAGAATAAAAAAATCTTCATAGCGATTCAGATGATACTCATTATTTCGGTAATGAGTATATCCTTGTCCGGGTGCGATTCTTCGACGGAAAACACAAAAGAGAAGAAAGACATAGTACTGACGACGGGCTTTAAAGCAAACGAAGTGTTCAAAATAGAGGACATGAATTGTCTGTTGCCCGAAACCTTGGTTTATCTTTGCAGTGTGTGCAAGAAATATTCCGCAGTGTACGGAAATGATATTTTTGAGACCACGGTAGACGGCGTCAGTATGAAGGATAACCTGAAGGACAACGTTATTGCGGATATTTCGCAGATTAAGGCGATGAATATTCTGGCCAAACGTTCGGATATTGATCTGGATACGTATGAAATCGAATTGGTAAACAAGGCCAAAAACGATTACTTTGCATTGCTGAGTAGTTATGAAATCGATTTTTTAGGGATAGATGAAGATATTGTTTACACAATGTATTACGAATATGCCCTGGCTGATAAGTTATATAAAACTTTGATTCGTGACATCAATCCGGAAATCAGTGATGATGATGCCAGAACTATTACGGTACAGCATATTTTTATCAAAACATATGTAACAGACGGAACGGGAGAAAAAATCGAGTATTCTGAGGACGCGAAGGAAATTGCCTACGAAAAAGCCCAGATGATTCGTGAATATGCTCTTGACGGGGAACATGATTTTCTTGATTTGGTATCGACTTATTCCGACGGCGAATTGGGAGATTACTCGTTTTGTATCGGTGATACGGAGCCGGAGTTTGAACAGGCAGCGTTTAACCTCGGCAAAGATGAAATATCTGAAGTGGTTGAGACCAAGTACGGTTATCACATTATCAAATGTATCAATACGTTCAACAGAGAGGAAACCGATTTAAATAAAATCAAACTTCAGGAAAAAGAACGTGAAGCTGTTTTCGGAGTTCAATACGACGAGTTCGCCAAAACACTTCTTACGTATATGAATGATGAGCTTTGGGACAGCGTAGAAATGATAACGGATGAGAATGTAAATGCTCAAAACTTTTTTGAGATTTACCATAAATATTTTAATTAATTTAAAGAGGTGATTTTTATGACAAACAAGCAAGGCAGCTTGTCAATAAGCAGTGAAAACATTTTCCCGGTGATTAAGAAGTGGTTGTACTCGGACCATGATATTTTTTACCGTGAATTGATATCAAACGGATGTGATGCGATTACCAAACTTAAGAAACTCGATATGATGGGTGAATACACACTTCCCGAGGATTATAAGGCCAGAATCGATGTTGTGGTTAATCCGACAGACAAGACGATAACCATTACGGATAACGGTTTGGGTATGACCGCAGACGAAGTGGAAGAATACATTAACCAGATTGCGTTTTCGGGTGCTACGAGCTTTATCGAAAAGTATAAGGATAAGGCATCGGATGACCAGATTATCGGACATTTCGGATTGGGCTTTTATTCGGCATTTATGGTAGCCGGTGAGGTTCATATTGATACACTTTCATATAAGGAGGGCGCTCAGAGCGTTCACTGGGAATGCGACGGTGGTACCGAGTATTCCATGGAAGACGGAACCAAGGATACGGTCGGAACTACCATAACACTGTTTGTAAATGACGATGTTCTTGAATTCTGTAATGAATACAAAGCGAAAGAAGTTATCAAGAAGTACTGTTCGTTTATGCCCACAGAAATATACTTAAGCAAAGCAAACAGCGAAGATACTTCGATTGTTACCGAAGACGAAGTCAGAGACGACGATATCGTAATCGAAAACATCAAACCCGAAAAGGACGGTGACGAAAAGAAAGTAAAGATTAGAAAGCGTCCCGAACTTTTGAATGATACAAATCCTTTGTGGATGAAGCATCCCAATGATTGTACAAAGGAAGAATATCTGGAGTTTTACAGAAAGGTATTCATGGACTACAAGGAGCCTTTGTTCTGGATTCATTTGAACATGGATTATCCTTTCAATTTGAAGGGAATATTATATTTCCCCAAAATCAATATGGAATATGAATCCATTGAAGGTGTGATTAAGCTTTACAATAATCAGGTATTTATCGCGGACAACATCAAGGAGGTTATTCCTGAGTTCTTGATGCTGTTAAAAGGTGTTATCGATTGCCCGGATCTTCCTTTGAATGTATCAAGATCCGCCCTTCAGAATGATGGTTTTGTTAACAAAATCAGCGAATACATTTCAAAGAAAGTGGCTGATAAATTATCCGGAATGTGTAAGACCGAAAAGGAAGAGTACGACAAGTACTGGGATGACATCAGTCCGTTCATCAAATACGGTTGCTTAAAGGATGACAAATTCTGCGTTAAGATGACAGACTATATCCTGTTTAAGAACCTTGACGGAAAGTATCTTACTTTGCCCGAATGTCTGGAAGTAAATAAAATCGATCCTGATGAAAACGAAACCGATGAAACGGCTGCAAATGATACAAGTGTTGTTTCCGAAGAAAACTCCGAGGAAAAGAGCGATGACGAAGCAAAGGAAAAGGTTATTTACTACGTTACCGACGAAAAGCAGCAGTCACAATATATTGCAATGTTCAAAAAGGCAAAGATGGATGCCGTTATTCTGACTCACAATATCGATCAGCCTTTTGTTTCGCAGTTGGAATCAAAGAACGAAGGCATTAAATTCCAGAGAATCGATGCGGATTTGACGGATACCTTCAAATCAAAAACGACGAAGAAGGAAGAAGAAGAGTTTACCAAGAAAGCCGACGAAATTAAGGAAGTAATGAAGAAGGCTCTTAAGAAGGAAGAAATTTCCGTTAAACTCGAGAAACTGAAGAACAAAAAAGTAGCTTCAATGGTTACTTTGTCAGAGGAATCCCGTCGTATGCAGGATATGATGAAGATGTATTCTATGCCCGGTATGGATATGGGTGCTTTCGGAAAAGAAGGAATTACTCTGGTGCTTAATGCCAACCATCCGCTGGTTAATTACGTAATGGAGAACATTGACGGAGAAAATACAAAGATGATCTGCGAACAACTCTATGATTTGGCCCTTTTGCAGCATGCACCGCTCGAAGGTGAAGCGATGGCTGAATTTATTGCTCGTTCAAATGATATTTTAATGCTTTTGGCTAAGTAAATCTTTGACTAACAGCAACATAATTGATTGAAAAAAGCCCCCCTGAAATGCTATACTGACTATGTATGGTTTAGGGGGCTTTTTCATTAGATGAATTCAGCTGTTGAAAGAATTTTAGAAGGAAATTTTAATAAAGACAATCATACCCTCGACTTTTCGACTCCGGTAATAGAATTGTATATTGCCGAAGGGGAAATCTACGAGGGCAGTTTTGTTATATACGGCCCTTCGGATGTTTATGTGGAGGGCAGCGTTTCATCCGGCCAGCTTAGAATGACCTGCCCCGTTCAGAATTTTTCGGGATCGGAATCCGATATTCCTTTTGTATTTGATTCTGTCGGAATGTCGGAAGGCGATGAGTTTAAGGGTGATTTCAGAATCATCTCAAATCAGGGGGAATATCTGATTCCTTTCTGTATCAAAATCGGAACCGAAAACGTTGATACGTCTTTGGGTGATATTCGTAATTTATTCCATTTTACCAATTTGGCGAAAACCAATTATCAAGAAGCTGTTTCTTTGTTCCACAGCAGAGATTTCGAAAAGATACTGCAGGGATCGGACAGACCTTATTTGGGGGCGTACCGTGCGCTGAGCCAAGGGCCTGACGATGAACAGAATCTTGAAGAGTTTTTGCTACAGATAAAAAAGAAACAGCCCGCAGAGTTTTTGATAGAGGATTTGAACGTAAAAATCGACTCAATCATGGGTCCTACGGAAAAGAATCTGGTAATAACCAGAAACGGATGGGGCTATTCACATCTCAATATTTCTACCGATGCCGCATTTATATCGCTTGGAAAAAATCAGCTGTTCGATGAGGACTTTATCGGAAATTGCGCCAGAGTGGTCTACTCGATAGATGATGAATTGCTTCATGACGGTAAAAATTACGGCAGAATATTCATTAGGAATGCATATAACGATATTACGGTAAATGTGTGCGTCAGCAAAAATGTTTCTTTGCGTAAGGCGATAGACAGCAGAAAAGCTCAGAAACACAGAATAGTGGATTTGATGCATTATTTTGAAGCTTTTCGTGCGCGTAAAATATCCGCAACGACATGGATGCAGGAAACAAACAGTATCGTGGATGCACTGCTTGAAGCCGACAAGGATAATGTTGCATATCAATTGATGCATGTGCAACTGTTACTGACAGCCGAAAGATATAACGAAGCTAAGTGGATATTGGAGCAGTGTGAGGTACAGGCGACATCTTCGGATGATGCTACTTTATACTGCTATTATTACTATTTAACGACGCTGATAAACAGAAGCGAGCAGGATACTCAACGAGTTTCTGCCATGATATCGCATGTCTATTCCCAGAACATGGATAACTGGAGGGTTGCTTGGCTCCTTTTGTATTTATCGGGAGATTATGCCAAGAATCCCCTTAAACGGTGGGATTTCCTGAATACACAATTCAGAATGGGATCTTCTTCGCCCGTTATTTTGGTCGAAGCCTATCAGGTCCTTATTAATAATCCGACGGTCATGAGTGCGATTACTCCCTTTGAACTTGCCGTAATGAAATATATGGCAAAGAAGGAAATTCTGACGCCCGATATTATTGAACAGTTTATGTATCTTATGTCCAGACAGAAAATACATAACAAAAATTATTTTTCTCTGCTCAAGGCTTGTTACAGGGTGCTTCCCAATGAAGATGTATTGAAAGCGATATGTACGTTGCTAATAAATACGTCGGATACTTCGGAAGAAGCATTTACCTGGTATCAAAAAGCCATAGAGAAGGAACTGAAGATAACAAAGCTGTACGAGTACTACATGATGTCGATAGACATGGAGGCGATAGTTGAAATACCGAAGATAGTGCTCATGTATTTTGCGTTTGACAGTTCTTTGGATGCTTTGCACAATTCGTTCCTTTACTCATATGTATACCGCAATAAGGCACTGATTCCTGATTTGTACGAAAGTTACAAAGAAAACATTGAGCGCTTTATGGTTTTCGAACTGTTAAAGGGCAATAACAATAAATACCTGTCATACCTATATCAGAATATGATCAGTGAAGGCATGATTACAGAGGATGTAGCCAAAGGACTTTGTGCGGCTCTGTTTGTTCATGAAATACGGTTTGCGAGAAAGAATATAGTTTCTGTTACGATTAATTATGACAGCCTGACAGAAAAGTATACCTATCCCGTTAATAAATCGACGATATATGTTCCGCTTTACGGAACAAATTATCAGATTATGGCTGAGGACAGTGAAGGAAACAGATTCACACGTGACGAAGAATTTACTGTCAACAGATTGATTATTCCGGATAGACTCCTGTCACTTATCAGAACATATGCATCAGACAATGTATTGTTTGACCTGGCAGTATGTGAACATGGATCAACGATGTATTCCGTTTCGAACGCAAATGTTGAAAATATGCGGACCATTTCACAAAGCGACATAGTTCGCGCACCCATCAGAAAAGCAATAACGGTTTCATTGCTTAACTTCTATTACGATGAAGATATGATGGAAGAATTGGATACTCTTTTGGAAAGTTTAACCCTTTCGGATATCGATTCATCATCCGTGACGTCGGTAATCAAAACCATGGTGGTTCGCGGAATGTATGAAAAGGCGTATGAATGGATATGCCTTTGCGGCGGAGACAACATAGAACCCAAGATTATTTCACGGTTGTGTTCAAGGCTTTTGTCCGAAACGGACAATGATTCCGAAATAGATGAAAACATTATGACACCGCTTATTTTCAGAGCTTTCCAAGGCGGAAAACACGATGAAAATCTGGTTGCATATTTGGTTAAGCACTTTAGTGCGACTTCCAGAGAAATGAAGGAAGTATGGAAGGTTGCAAAAGACTATGAGATGCCGGTTGATGATTTTGAAGAAAAAATACTTAACCAGCTGCTTTATACCAATGCTTTCGTAGGAGGAATACCTGCCATATTCGAAAGCTTCGCGCAGAAGAATTTAAGATCGAGACTGGTTAAGGCATTTGTGGCACAGAACTGTTATGACTATTTCGTGGCCCAAAAACTCATCGACAGTGTGTATGTCGATATTTTGCAAAAAATGATTGATGATGAGCAGGTTATTCCGCTTGTGTGCAAACTGGCATATACGCGATATTATGCCGACGAAGCTAAGAACCTGTCCGAGAAAACCAGTAGGACAGTACTCGTTTTCCTAAGAGAGATACTGGCCGATGACATGGTATTTCCTTATTTCAAGGAATATGCCAAGTCAGTGACGTTCATGCATCGATTTTTGGATAAAACCATGATTGAATACAGGTTGAGCCCCGGGAAAACGGCAACTATTCATTACATGATAGAAAAGAACGGGCAAACTGCGAGTGAATATCAGAAAGAAGAGATGCTGAATATTTACGAAGGAATTTGCGTAAAGAGCTTTGTTTTGTTCTTCGGAGAAAGGCTTCAGTACTACATAATTGAGCATGACGGAGAAAATGATAATCTGACCGAATCGGCTACTTTTGCCAGAAACGATATGGACGAGCATGAAAGCAACAGCAGATACGGAATGATAAATGATATTGCGATAGCCAGAACTTTGGGTGATTACGGAACGATGGAAGACCTGATTTCCGAATACCATAAATACGAGTATCTGGTCAGAACCAATTTTACGGTTAAACAGTAATGATACAGGTTAAAGACGGTAATCTACAACTGAATACTGGGAAGGTGGTTGTCGGATACGACCTTGGAAACGAATACTCTCAGATAAGCTACTTTAGAAAAGGCGATGATGAACCTCATACGGTGTCACTTTTTACCGGAACGGAGCAATACAACATCCCGACGGTAATAGCAAAGCGTCCCGGAGTAGGTCAGTGGTTTTACGGCAAAGAAGCACAAAAATATGCAAAAGAAGGGTGCTTTGAGGTTAATGATTTGCTGAAGAAGGCCGAAGTGGGCGAAGAAGTTTTGGTCGAAAACGATTTGTATGACCCGGTTGCTTTGCTGACTTTATTTGTCAAAAGATCGTTAAGCCTTCTCAATATGGAAGTTTCCTCAAAGGAAATCGAAGCATTTATGTTTACGGTATCGGATTTATCGCCCAGAATAGTTGAAGTTTTGGGCAAAGTGGTAGCCGGACTTAACTTGAAGTGCTCTGTATATACATATCAATCTCATGTAGAGAGTTTCTATTCATACATGATTCATCAGGATTCCAAATTGTGGGAAAGAGATGTTCTTTGCTTTGAGTTTGTTAACTCCATGAAGATGTGGCATATGAGTAAAACGACCAATACAAAACCTACCGTAGTATTGATTCGGCAGGAGGAGTATTCATCGTTTGTACGCAAGGACTTTCCCGAAGATGAAGCCTTATGTGAAAAGATAAAGCAGGAAACTGATTCGGAATTCGAAAGCCTGTGCCGGGATGCCCTTACGGATATAGATGTATCTACGGTATATCTTTTGGGTGACGGGTTTAAGGATGATTGGGCCAAGGACAGCCTAAAGGTACTGTGCAAAAACAGAAGAGTCTTTCAGGGAAACAATCTTTACAGCAAAGGGGCTTGCTATGCTTTGCTTGAAAAGATAGCGCCTTCGGATTTGTCAAAGAATTTTGTATATCTGGGTGATGACAAAATTAAGTCCAACGTAGGCATGAAGGCTCTAAGACGTGGTGAAGATTCGTATTTTGCAATAATAGATGCCGGTGAAAACTGGTACGAAGTAAAAGCAGATTTCGATATGATTTTGGATGATGGCAATGAGTTTTCTTTTGTGGTTACTTCGTTAACGGGAGGAAATGTAATAGAAAAGCCGATAGTTTTGGACGGCCTGCCCAAGCGGCCGAGAGGAACTACGAGATTGGGATTTCATATTGAAATGAGTTCGGTAAACAGACTGCAGTTGGAAATAACCGATAAAGGTTTCGGAGAGATTATTAAATCAAGCGGAAGGGCTTGGAATCAGAGTATTGTAATATAATGGGAAACTTAATTATTTGTACCGGAAGGTATGCTCAAACTCCATATTATGTTTCTTCGGTTTGCATGAATGTGTATTCAATTGAGGAATTGTGTTATCTCTTTTCATTGAATCCGTTTATGATTACACCTGAAATCATGGACCGAAACCTGGTTGAATGGATTGATAAAGAACTGGGATTGAAGGATTTGTCCGACAGATTGAGTGTCCTGTTCAGGAGAGGAAGCCGAGTATCGGATTTTGTTAACATAATACTAAATTATGTTAACTATTGCGATGCCGAAGAATTGGAAGTCATTAAGCAGACGCTCTCTGACAGCTCAACCTTGAATGAGTATGAACGACGCAAGAGACAGGGTGACTATTTGATTGGTTGCGGCATGTATGAAGCTGCCATTTCCGAATATGAGAGTCTGCTCAGCAGCCTGCCCGATGTCGAAAGCGAGATTAAGCCCAATATTTTGCACAACATGGGTTATGCGTATGCCGGCTTATTTATGTTTGATATAGCTGCTAAATATTTCAAGCGCGCTTATGACATGAACAAAGCATCTGACTCCGGATTGCAGTATTTGGCGGCTTTACGAATGTATATGCCAGATGAAAAATATCTGGCGGTTATTTCCGAAAAACCCGAATTTCATGAGCTGTCTTTGCAGCTTGAAACTCAGAGCGTCAAAGCAATGGGAGATTTTGAAGCTTCCGAAGAAAATATCATGCTGAGTGCCCTAAACGCCTACAAGGATGAAGGCAATATTTCTTCTTATTATGAAGAGATAGATAAACTGATTATGAAAATGAAAGAAAACTATTCCGATATGGTACTTGAACGATGAAACTTTTTAACAGGATTAAAAAAGCTTTCAACAGAATAGATGATACTCCCGATGACTTTGACTGGGAACAGGTCGATGCCTGGAACGAGGTTATATACGATCGTGACGATTTAAAGATTAATGACAAAAAGTCGCGCCATGAATACGTAATCGGCTGCCTGGAGCAAATCGCCGAAGCTTCGAAAGAAGTAGAGGCCCTGCAGTATGAATATAACGAGGTGACATCCCGATTAAAGGATATGGAAGAGGTTGAAAATCTGCCTCCCGAGGAACTCGATTTAGTCAAGAACTGCGCCCGCAGAATTTTGGAGTTAAAGAAGGAACAGGCCGACTATCTGGAACGCAAGGTACATATGAACGAAGCTAAGTACCGCGCAATGGAGAGGATAGAGGACGAATTGGCCGATGCCTGCAAAAAACTTAAAGATACCGAAGATTATCAGGTACTTATTAAGCGTGATCTGAAAAAACTGGAAAACGAAAAACAGGCATATTATTTCAGAAAGGACGAATTAAAAAAGACCATTGACGATTGCAAGTCGATGGCTGTCGTATGCATGGTGGCTGTAGTTGTCTGTGTGCTGATTCTGCTCATAATGCAATACGGCTTTTCGCTCAATACTTCAATCGGCTATTTGGCATGTGCTTTGGCCGGCGCCATAGGCATAACCATGATTTTTATAAAGAACTCCGATTCGAGGTCCGAACTTCGCTCGGTAGAAAACGGTATAGGAACATTGATTCGTCTCCAGAATACGGTCAAGATTCGATATGTGAACAATACCAATTTGCTGGATTATCTGTATGTTAAATATAATGTAACTTCGGCAAAGGAGTTCTTAAATGACTACAGTCAGTACGAAGAAGAAAAAAAGGAACGTATAGCGTTCGAACGGGCCGAAGAAGCCATGACCCGGGTAGAAAGAGACATGCTTCATACTTTGCGAAGATATGAAGTCAAGGACCCCACGTTGTGGCTGCATCAATGTGAGGCCATTCTTGATAAAAAGGAAATGGTAGAGATTCGTCACAAACTGATTATTCAAAGACAATCTTTGCGCAGACGAATTGACTATAATAAGGAAATAGTGGCTGCCAATGCTCAGAATGAGATTAAGGATTTGGTTGACAGATATCCCAGATACGCGGCCGAAATATTGGAAATCGTGGACGATTACGAGCACAAATTTTCGTGATGTGACTATTGACGAGATTAGGCCGTAATGGTAGGATAAATTCCGTGCCTCACATTGTTGAGGTAAAGTAGTGAATCGATGAATTTTTCATCGGGATAGGAGATTATTTATGAAGAAGTTAATTACTATGGTTATGGTAGTTGCATTAACCATGAGCGTTCTTTGTGCCTGCGGTGCAAAGAAAGAAGAAAGCTCTGTAGGCGGAGCTAAGGAAAAGGGAGCTACATTTACAGTAGGTTTTGACGCTGAGTTCCCTCCTTACGGATATATGGATGATAACGGTGAATATGTTGGTTTTGACCTTGATCTTGCTGCAGAAGTATGTGCAAGAAACGGTTGGACACTTGTTAAGCAGCCCGTTGACTGGGATGCCAAGGATATGGAACTTTCATCAGGTGCCATCGACTGTATTTGGAACGGTTTCACAATTCAGGGACGTGAGGATCAGTATACATGGTCTGTTCCTTATGTAGATAACAGCCAGGTATTTGTAGTAAAGAAGGATGCCGGAATCGCAGCTCAGGCTGATTTGTCAGGCAAGATTGTCGGTGTTCAGAAGGATTCGTCTGCTTTGGCAGCTTTGGAAGGTGACAGCGCAGATTTGGCTGCTACATTCAGCGAGATGGTTCAGTATGCAGATTACAACACTGCATTCATGGATCTTGAAGCAGGTGCCGTTGATGCTGTAGCAATCGATATAGGTGTTGCTGCATATCAGATAGCACAAAGAGGTGACGGATATGTCATTTTGGACGAACGTCTGGCTTCCGAACAGTACGGTATCGGATTCCTTTTGGGAAATACAGCATTAAAGGATCAGGTTGAAAAGACTTTACTTGAAATGGTTGATGACGGAACATTTATGTCAATAGCCGAAAAGTATTCTGATTTCGGAATGATTGATTCTGTATGCTTAGGTAAGTAATTTTAGAGGTTTCTATGGATTTTGGCATTATGCTTATACAATTGGCCGACGGTATGAAAGTGTCAGTGGGAATATTCCTGCTTACCCTTCTTTTTTCGTTACCATTGGGTCTTTTGGTTTCGTTCGGCAGAATGTCCAAGAATCCCGTAGTACGTGCTTTAGTTAAATTTTATATATCAATAATGCGCGGTACACCGCTGATGCTTCAGCTTATAGTGGTGTACTTTGCGCCTTATTATGTATTTGGCTGGTCAATCGGTGGATTTCGATTCCCGGCCATTATTATTGCTTTTTCAATAAACTATGCTGCATATTTTGCGGAGATATACCGTGGCGGCATTGAATCCATGAGCGTAGGACAGTATGAGGCGGCTGAAGTTTTGGGATATTCCAAAGCTCAGACTTTTTTCAGAATAATACTGCCGCAGGTTATTAAGAGGATTCTTCCTTCCGTAACCAACGAAATCATTACGCTTGTCAAGGATACGTCGCTGGCGTTCGTATTGGCACAGGCGGAGATGTTTACCATAGCCAAGCAGATAGCCGCAAAAGATGCATCAATAATACCGCTTTTGGTTGCCGGCCTTTTCTATTATGTTTTCAATTTCCTGGTAGCATTTATTATGGAAAAGGTTGAAAAATCGCTGAACTATTACAGGTAGGATTGTTATGAAGGATAATGTTTTATTACAAATTCATAATCTAAAAAAGTCCTTCGGCGATTTAACGGTGCTAAAGGATATTTCTCTTGAGGTAAAGCAGGGAGAAGTGGTGTCGATTATCGGACCTTCAGGCTCCGGTAAATCCACGTTGCTTCGATGTGCTACCATGCTTGAAAAGATGGACGCCGGAGAACTGATATACCTGGATGAAACCGTGGCGCATAATGTTAACGGTAAGGCGGTATATGCGGGAAAGAATGAACTAAAAAAGGTCCGTCAGTATTTCGGACTGGTATTTCAACAGTTTAATCTGTTCCCTCATTTTTCGGTTATGAAAAATATTACGGACGCGCTTACAGAGGTTGATAAAATTCCCGCACAGGAAGCAAAGCAAAGAGCGCGTGAGTTACTCGGACAGTTGGGCCTTGCGGATAAAGAAGATGCATACCCGTGTGAATTGTCCGGAGGACAGCAGCAAAGAGTTTCCATTGCCAGAGCGTTGGCAAAGAAACCAAAAATATTGTTTTTTGACGAACCGACTTCGGCGCTTGATCCCGAGTTGACGGCAGAAGTACTTAAGGTTATTAAGTCACTGGCTGAGTCACATATGACAATGATTATCGTTACTCATGAAATGAATTTTGCGAAGGAAGTTTCCGACAGGATTATTTTCATGGAGAACGGTGTCATTCAATCGCAGGGAACGCCTGACGAAGTATTTAACGAAAATAACGTTCGATTAAAAGAGTTTGTCGGAAAGTTTGATGCTTAATTGCAAGAATAAGGAGTTATAATGGGTGGATTTTTTGGCGTAGCTTCGAAAAAAGATTGTGTATTTGATTTGTTTTTCGGCACCGATTATCATTCGCACTTAGGAACCAGACGTGCCGGAATGGCAGTATACAATAAAGAAACCGGATTTGAAAGAGCTATTCATAATATTGAGAATGCTCCTTTTCGAACCAAATTTGACAAGGATGTCAATGAAATGGCGGGAAATGTCGGAATAGGCTGTATATCCGATTATGAACCGCAACCTCTCCTGGTACGTTCTCATCACGGGACGTACGCTATTATGACCGTAGGAAAAATTAACAATCTGGACGCTTTGGTTCAGCAGATTTTTAATACCGGTCATTCACATTTTCTCGAAATGTCGGGTGGCGACATTAACGCAACCGAACTGGTTGCTTCATTGATTAATCAGCGCTCCAACTTAATCGAAGGAATTCAGTATGCTCAGCAGGTTATCGAAGGCTCCATGTCTATAGCTGTTTTGACACCTATAGGTATTTACGTGGCCCGAGATCGTATGGGCCGTACTCCGGTTTCCATCGGCAAAAAGGAAGACGGATACTGTATTTCGTTTGAGTCATTTGCTTATTTGAATTTGGGCTACAAAGAGGAGCGTGAACTCGGCCCCGGAGAAATTGTTGTAGTAACTCCGGAAGAAGCCAGAACTTTGGCAGAACCCGGAAAGGACATGAAGATATGTGCTTTCCTGTGGATATATTACGGATATCCCAGCAGCTCGTATGAGGGTATCAGCGTTGAAAAGATGCGTAATAACTGTGGCGCTTTGATGGCGAAACGAGATAATGTAAAGCCTGATTCCGTTTCGGGGGTTCCCGATTCGGGACTTGCTCATGCAATCGGATATTCGAATGCTTCGGGTATACCCTTTACCAGACCGTTTATCAAGTATACGCCGACCTGGCCCAGATCGTTTATGCCTACCATTCAGTCGCAGCGTAATCTAATTGCAAAGATGAAACTGATTCCGGTACAGGATTTGATTGAAGGAAAGAGCCTGCTGCTTATTGATGATTCGATAGTTCGAGGAACACAGCTTCGAGAGACCACCGAATTCCTATATGAAAGCGGAGCCAAAGAGGTTCATATCAGGCCTGCGTGTCCGCCGCTTCTGTACGGCTGTAAATATCTGAATTTCAGCAGATCGAGATCAGAGATGGAACTGATTACCCGTCGAATTATCAGTGAAATCGAAGGCGATATTTCAAAGGTAAATCTGGATGCATATGCCAATCCCGATTCGCCGGAATATGCGAACATGATGGAAAGATTGTGTGAGAAGCTTAACTTTACTTCGCTGGCATTTAACAGACTGGATGACATGATAGAAGCTATCGGTCTTCCGAAGGAAAAGCTCTGCACCTATTGTTGGGACGGCAAGGAATAAGCTTTATTAAGTACTTTCTGTAAAAGGAGATTTATTCGGTGGGAAAAGAAGAATTGAAGGGAATAAAAAAGTTTTTTTCAAAAATCGGGTTTGTGTATCTTTTGGGAGCAATAATCGTAACGGTTATGCAGGTTCTGATCTACAGCATCTGTACTGTGGTATGCCCCAATCTCGTTTCGGAATTTAACGGACAGTTTGTAGCGATGATGCTGCCGATGTACTTAATCGGTTATCCGGTATTTTATCTTTTGGTAAAGAAAATACCTTTGGATCCGGATGTAAAAATTGAAAAGCAGAAAATGCCCTTCAAAAAACTCCTTGCGTACTTTACCATGTGCTATGCAGCCATGTACATTTCGAACTATATCGGAGGCATTATTTCGGGAATCATTGCTTCAATGAAAGGAAGCGAAGTAGCAAATATGGCAGTCGCCGTTATTGAGAGTTCCAATATTTGGGTTCAGGCGATATTCCTTGTTATTTTGGCGCCCATATGTGAGGAATTGTTCTTCAGAAAATTCCTGATAGACCGAGTATCCAAGTACGGAGAAGGCATTGCCGTTATTTTTTCAGCGACACTTTTTGCACTGTTCCATGCTAATTTTTCACAGGGAATATATGTATTCAGTTTGGGACTTCTGTTCGGTATCATTTACGTAAAGACCAGAAATGTTAAATACTCGATGATATGCCATATACTGATTAATTTCTTTGGCTCAATAGCCGGCAGTACGATGCTTAAAGTAGGTCATTTTGATGAATATTACAGTGCAGCTCTGTCGGGAGATCCTGCTCAGATTATGGCATACGTTCAGAACAATGCAGGCGGATTCCTTGCCATGGCTTTGTATTTCGTCTTTATCTTTGTACTGGTAATTATTGGTGTAATAAATATTATCAGAAGTTTTGTTAAAAAAGAGTTTACTGTTTCCGAAGCACCTATGCGACTTCCCAAGGGAAAAGGCTTTTCAACGGTCGTATTTAATCCCGGAGTATTGATTTTTGTAATTGTATTCTTGGCTATTTGCGTTGGAATGCTTTTCATGTAGAGGGATATTCGCTTTTAAAAGTAAAATTAAGGGGTTGCAATTCCGAACATGTGTTTGTATAATGAATTCAGAGGACGAACATATGTACGATATTGCAACCCCAATTTCATTAATGGATAAACTTGAGATTCTTTCCGATGCTGCTAAGTATGACGTAGCCTGCACCTCGAGCGGCGCAGACAGAAGAGGCCGTGAGGGAATGCTCGGGAATTCCTGCGCTGCCGGAATCTGCCATTCGTTTGCAGCAGACGGCCGGTGCGTTTCACTTCTAAAAATTCTGATGACCAATCATTGTATATATGATTGCAAGTATTGTAAGAATCGACGCTCGAATGATGTTCCGAGAGCGATTTTTACGCCTGATGAAATATGTACGCTTACCGTAGAGTTCTATAAGCGTAACTATATAGAGGGACTGTTCTTAAGTTCCGGAATCATTCAAAATCCCGATTATACCATGGAACGAATGTGTGAGACATTGCGTCTTTTAAGGACCAAATACTGTTTCAACGGATATATTCATGTAAAAGCCATTCCGGGAGCGTCTGAGGAACTATTATATTCAGCCGGACTTTTGGCTGACAGAATCAGCCTTAATATGGAATTCCCGACGGCAGACTCTCTTGCCAAATTTGCACCGAACAAATCCATGAAGAATATAATCACCCCGATGAATCGGATTTCGGCCACTATTTCCGAACATCGTCTGGCCACCGGAAAAAGTGCGAGAATGGAACGTGCAGGAATTAATGCACATTTGACCAACAGCATATTCGGAGATTCACAAAAAAGAATTGAAGGTGAAAGAGGTTTTGATGCGCTGCCGGCTGGATTTGATACGGCACTTTCGTTGCCGGCAGATAGAAAGGACCTTTGGCTTAAACGATCATTTGCCGGAGCGGGGCAGAGCACTCAGATGATAATAGGAGCCTCGGGAGAGAGCGATCTTGATATTATTCGAACCACCCAGAGCTTATATCAAAGCTTTGATTTGAAGAGAGTTTTTTATTCAGGATATGTTCCGATTAACGAGGATGATTCTTTGCCTGCCTTGGGGACACCGGTGCCGCTTTTACGTGAGCACAGATTATATCAGGCCGATTGGCTTCTTCGATTTTACGGATTTAATGCGGAGGAATTATTGTCCGAAGAAAATCCTTTCTTCAGCGACAGAATCGACCCCAAGTGTCAATGGGCGGTTCAACATTTGGACAGATTCCCGATAGAGGTCAATACTGCCGATTATGATGAACTCCTTCGCGTACCGGGAATAGGACCGACGGGAGTTAAGAAAATAATGAGTGCGCGTCGATATTCGTCGATTACTTTTGAAATGTTAAAGAAGATGCGAATTGTACTTAAGAGGGCGCAGTATTTTATTACCTGTAACGGCAAAATGCTATATAACATACCGATGAGTCAAAAGTTTATTGTAGGCAATCTTGCTGATGTTGATAAGGCGGAAATACGAAAGATAGTTGAACCTGATGACGGTTATGTTCAGCTCAGTATGTTCTCGCCGGAATTCGGGGTGGCTCTTCCATGAAGATTTTCATTTGTGACTCCAATTGGGAAGCATTAATGACGGCAGTTTATGAGGCTTCCAATTCGGGGGTGGGACATCGCAATTTAAAAATTGCTTTTGAGGCAGATGATCAATACAGTATTTTTGATGAGTACGTTAATGTCGAAACGGATTCCGAAAAGGCCCAAAAGGTTATGGATGCCGTCATCAGGCGGATTTCTGCTCCTTTTTATGAGCGAATTGCTTTTGCGTCGATGTCGTATGAGGCTGATACTGCCGACATTATTTATAAGGTTATCCTCCTGGGATTTTTGAAAGGACCTGATGCACTTTTGATGGTTCAATACAGGGAAGTGATGCGTTTTTTGGAAATCGAAAAGCGTGTTTCTTCCGAGGCGCATCATTTCAGAGAGTTTATTCGTTTTCATGAAACCAAGGGACACTATTATGTAGCGCATATCGAACCCAAAAGCCGTGTGGTTCCTGCATTGGCTCTGGACTTTGCGGACAGAATGCCGTCCGAAAACTGGATGATAGTTGACGATATTCACTCTGAGGCTGTTGTTCATCCCAAAAATGAACAATACTATTTTCGTATTTTGAATAAAGATGAACTGGAGCTTCTTTGTGAGACCGAGAAGGAAAATGATGAGTTTACCGACCTTTGGAAGGTTTTCTTTGATACTATAGCTATTAAAGAGCGCAAAAATCCTCGCTGTCAGAATACTCTTTTCCCCATTTGGAAGAGAAAACACGCTGTTGAATTCCTATGAATACCGTCATTTTCCGCGTAAAAAAAATCTTGACAAAAAACCTTTCATTATGGTACTTATATTTTTGTTGAACTCGTTGCTACTGACGGATTAAGTGGAGCACCACAAAGGAGTAATGAGAATAAGTGTCGACCGTCTGGGCATACCTAAGTTTACTTATGTATGCCCTTTTATATTTATTGACGAATTTGCAAACTTATTATTAAGGAGAAAAACGATGGAAAAAAAGCTTGTTTACAAAGGTAAGACAAAGGATGTGTTTGAACTTGAAAACGGTAATTATTTACTTAAATTCAAGGATGACTGTACAGGAAAAGACGGAGTGTTTGATCCCGGTGAAAATTCTGTAGGTCTTTCAATCGAAGGTGTCGGTGATGTTAACCTTCGTATGACGGAATACTTCTTTGAAAAGATTAATGCTGCAAACATTAAGACACATTTTGTAAAAGCTAATCTTGATGATACAACCATGGAAGTTTTGCCTGCCAAGGTATTCGGACACGGACTTGAAGTTATCTGCAGATACAAGGCTGTAGGAAGCTTCTTCAGAAGATACGGCGAATACATTGAAGAAGGTGCTGATCTTCCCGCATACGTAGAAATGACCTTCAAAAATGATGAGAAGGGCGATCCTTTGGTAACCAAGGATGCTTTGGTAGACCTTAAGGTTATGAGCGCTGCTCAGTATGATGACATCAAGAAGATGACACAGGATATCACAAAGATTGTTGCCGATGACTTAAAGGCAAAGGGACTTGACCTTTACGATATTAAGTTTGAATTTGGATATGATAAAGACGGAAGCGTAATGCTTATTGATGAAATCGCATCCGGAAACATGAGAGTTTACAAGGATGGTCAGTACATTGATCCCATGACTCTTTCAAAATTATTCTTTGCATAAGATTATCGAGTGATTTAGAGCCCCAAACGCTATGGCGTTTTGGGGCTCTTTGATTACAGTTCATTAATTACTTTATCGATAAATTGCCAATTGGGACATCGAATGAATTTGTCATTGGGAAAGGCGGCATTCTTATTCCAGGGACGATCAAAGACGGCTATGTTTTTGGCATTTTCAAAATGAAGAACATGTTCAAAAGCTACAGGCGAATCCTCGATTGCAAAATCAAAATCCATATCATAAAGCTGTGAAAGCGTCATTGAATATGACCAGTCTTTGCTGAAATTTTCGCGACCGTATTTATCAACACAATACATGGGAATTCGTTTCAAGTTATGATTATCGAGCCATTGCCGCGAAGGTGTATAAGCATCAAAGGGCCTTCCTGTAATAACGTATACCTCGTGGCCTTTGTCTATCCAGGAATTAATTGTATCCGAAGCCCCGGGCGTTTCCTCAAACTTCAGTAAGTTTTCAGGAATGTGTCCGCCTTTTAGCAGCTCGTCATACTGTTCATCATTCAGCCCAAAAGTCTTTTGCATGTTGAAATCGTGCATTTGACTGTATGGCACATCTACATCAAACAATTCTTTTGCAAAATCAGAGAAAAACTTTGCAGTCTCGCATATTACATCATCAAAATCAATATATATTTTCATATCACGTTCCCTTTCAGGCTTGAATAACATATCTATTTTACGACATTTTGGCTGATATGTGAAATGGCGCAAAATATACAGACTGAAGATATAGGACCGGGGCAACCTTTTGGCTGCCTCGGTTTTTTTCTAAAAACCACTTGACAGACAAATAATCGGGAGCTATACTTCAGTAGGTAAAAGCGTTAAAGCGTTGACGCGTTTAAGCGTTTAAGCGATAAACGTATTCGACAACATAAAGAATGGATGAATGTTATGACTATAGTTGATGTACTTGAACAGAATGCCAGAAGCTACGGTGATGAAGTAGCGCTCGTAGAACTGAACCCCGAAGAAAAAGAGGTTAAGAGAATTAACTGGATGGAATCCGATTTGGTTGAAGCCAATCCGATGCATTCCTACAGAAGAGAAATTACATGGGGCGTTTTTGATGAAAAAGCAAACCGTTTTGCAAATCTTCTTTTGAGCCGTGGCGTTAAAAAGGGTGATAAAGTAGCTATTTTGCTGATGAACTGTATAGAATGGCTGCCGATATATTTCGGTATTTTGAAAACAGGTGCTTTGGCAGTTCCTTTAAACTTTAGATACGCAGCAGATGAAATTGAATACTGCGTAAATCTGGCTGAAGCTGATGTCCTTGTTTTCGGACCTGCTTTTGTAGACAGAGTGCAGTCCATCGTAGAGTCGATAGCACCTAACAGAATGCTTTTTTATGTTGGAGAAGGATGTCCTACATATGCAGAAAGCTACAACGAATTGACAGCTAACTGTTCCAGCGTATCTCCCAGAGTCCGCCTGGACCAGAAAGATAATGCAGCAATTTATTTTAGCTCAGGAACCACTGGTTTTCCGAAAGCTATCTTACATAATCATGAGAGCCTGATTCATTCTGCCAGAGTTGAGCAGAACCATCACGGTCAGAATAAGGATGATGTATTTTTGTG
>JAZUFW010000072.1:0-17351 GCA_045640905.1 Lachnospiraceae bacterium | reverse complement strand
GTTATCGGCGTCAAATTTGAGAAAAAATCGCATTAATATCGAAACTTGAAGCCTGAGAATGTTGCTCTTCCCCTGCAAAAAATCCAGACGCCAAACATCAGAAACCCTACAAAAAGCAATAAAAAAACACTCTCCTAAGATTTTTGTTTCTTAGAAAAGTGTTTTCTGTATTTCTAATAAAAATTCGATTATGACATCATTTTTGATGTCAAATTGATGTCAAACGCATTTTTTGCATCGCGCAAGCCCAGTAAAATCAAGGGTTTGAAGGTCAGCCTATCAACCAAGAATACATTTCCGTATACTTATTGGCGCTGACATGCCAACTGAAGTCGGTTGCCATGGCACGGTCTACTATCTTGTTCCACTCGCGCTTCTTATCATAGTAAATACGCTCTGCATAGCGAATTGTACCGAGCATTTCATGGGCATTGTAGTTAACAAATGAAAATCCCGTGCCCTTTGATTCATATTCGTTATAAGGTTCAACCGTATCCTTCAAGCCACCGGTTTCACGAACAATGGGAACCGTTCCGTAGCGAAGAGCCATCAACTGTGACAATCCGCAAGGCTCAAAAAGTGAAGGCATTAAGAATGCATCACATGCTGCGTATATTTTGTGAGACAAAGGATCCGAATAATAGATGTTAGCGGATACCTTGTCGTTATATTTCCAATCAAAATGACGGAACATATTCTCGTAGCGTTCCTCACCTGTTCCGAGAACCACTATCTGAACATTATCGCGACACAATTCATCCATCACATAGGCTATTAAATCAAAGCCCTTTTGATCTGTAAGACGCGATACAATTCCTATCATCATCTTCTTTTCATCTACTTCAAGTCCCAGTTCTTCCTGCAAAGCCTTCTTGTTCTTGAGTTTTTCTTTACGGAAGTTAATGGCATTATAAGGATGAGGAATGTTCTTATCCGTCTCCGGATTGAAGGCTTCATAGTCAATTCCGTTTACTATACCGCGCAAATCATGTTCTCTCGCGCGAAGCAATCCGTCCAAATGTTCTCCGTAGAATTCTGTTTTGATTTCTTCGGCATATGTTGCAGATACTGTCGTAATGGCATCGGCATAAACCAAACCGCCCTTTAACAGATTTGCATCTTTAAAAGCTTCCAGTTTGTCCGATGTGAAGAAGTAATCGGGAAGTCCCGTAATATCCTTGACATCCTGTACACCCCATTTACCCTGGAACTTCAGGTTGTGAATCGTCATAACGGACTTGATTCCGCGGAAAAAGTCATTACCCTGGAAACGTTCCTTTAAGTATACGGGAATAAGTCCCGTCTGCCAGTCGTGGCAATGTATTACGTCCGGACGGAAATTAATGAGGGGCAGTGCCGATAATGCAGCCTTTGAGAAGAATGCGAACTTCTCGATTTCATACAAAGCATTATCTCCGTACGGTGAATAGCCACCGAAAAACATTTCGTTATCGATAAAATAGTAATGTACTCCGTCGACCTCGGCATGCAGCACACCGACATACTCGTTCTTCCAATGGAAATCCATATAGAAATGAGTAACATACTCCATCTTGTCCTTCATTTCCTGCTTGATACAGGTATATTTTGGTAAAATAACACGAACGTCAAAATATCTTTTGTCTATGCACTTGGGCAATGAACCTACTACATCGGCCAATCCGCCTGTCTTAATAAAAGGTACACCCTCAGATGCTACAAACAATATGTTTTTCATTCTCTTCCCTCCGAAAAAGTCAGTTGAAATATGTATTAGTATAACTCAGAACTCATATCTATTACAAGGTTGCCGTGATTATATGAAACCTCAGCCAACGCCCCGTTTATTATGGTCATTTGCGGCGGTAAATGTCCTATATCTGCATCACAGATAACCGGAACACGATGGGAAATCGCTGTATAAGGCAGCACGGCATTAATATGATTTAGTCCCATCATTTCTTCAGGTATACGAGGCCTGCCGAATATAAAGCCCTTGGCGTTTTCAAACCATCCGGCGTTCTCCATCTCCCACAAAGCCCTTCTTACGGAAAAGACATTCAAATCACAGGCTTCCAGGTACCATATTATTCCGTCGTCTTTATATTTTTCGTTAAATTGGTTAACATAATCCCATTTTGTTCCGACTATATTAGCTAGGCAATCCAAGCATCCACCGAGCAATCGGCCCTTCATGTTAACAATATCGGTTGACATAACGCCGCCATTGATTAAGTCCTCTCCGACTTCGTCATTGTAACAATAAGCACTGATATTTACGTCTTCCGTCAGGTTATATGAGACCAGCGGATTTTCTTCATCTTTAAGCGACTCTGCTTCATATTTATCATAATTGGATACAACAGCCTTTCGGCCTGTCAAAACATCAAACGAATCCTGTATACTTCTGTGCCATTCCTTCATCCCGAAAGATGAAGCACACGGTCCGTACAAAGAAGCTACATCACATATGGTCGTCAATAAAAACGTCATATTCGTATTGTCGGAATAGCCCAGAAACCATTTGGGTTTTGCATCTTTAATAACATCAAACGGAACATGCGAAATAGTCTCGCACATCAATTCTCCACCGCCGCAGGAAATCAACACATCGCTGTCTTGGTTGACATAATACTCTGTTAATTCTTTGGCACAGTTTTCGGGCGTGTTACTAATACCTATGCCTTGGCCGCAATAACAATTCGGTCCAAGGTTTACATAATACCCCATTGCCTTAAACTTAGAAAGTGCGCTGTCAAATTGTGTCCTGTATGGTTCGATGTTCTCTCCGAAAGAAGGAGCCACAAACCCGATTGTTCCGTTTTCTTTCAAAAACTCAGGATATCTCATCCCTTTTTCTCCTTTGCCTTTGCACGAAGCTCTCTGGCATTAAGAATTGCGCTTTCACCGTTATCATCTCCCGAAAGCATCCTGCAAAGCTCCATTATGGTACCCTCTTCATCAAGAGAAGTGATATTCGTGACAGTACGTCCGTCGGTAACATCCTTCTCGATCAGGAAATGCTCATCCGCCATTGCTGCTATCTGCGGCAGATGAGTGATGCATATCAACTGATGATTCTTTGAAAGAGCTGCCATCTTATTGGCTACCATGGAGGCTGTTCGACCGGAAATACCGGTATCAATCTCATCAAAAATCAATGTTGATACTTCATCTTTTGTTGCAAACACGCTCTTTATCGCCAGCATCAGTCGAGACAGTTCACCACCTGAAGCCACTTCAACTATGGGGCGCATATCTTCGCCCGGATTCAGTCTTATCAAAAACTCAATATCGTCATATCCCGACTCTGTTATTTTTTCTTCATTCGGAACAATGTTTATATTCAATCTGACATCATTAAAATTCAGATCTTTCATCTGCTCCGTCAGTTCCTTGCACAAAAGCGGTGCCGCACTTGTTCGCAATGAAGATACAGCGGCGCACTTACTTTTCATGGAATGTTTTAATGATTCTATTTTGGCAGTTAAATCGCTTAAATAGTCCTCGAAATTGACCAGGATTTTTAGCTTTTCCTGCTTCTTTTCCAAATTATCGAGCACATCCTTAAGCGTCGGTCCGAATCTGTCCTTAAGCGTGTTAATCACATTTAACCGCTCTTCGATTTCAAAAAATTCTTCTTCGTCAAACGACAGTCTGTCTTCATACGAAGAAAGCGCTCTGCTAAAGTCCGAAAGAAGCCCTTCTATTTCAACTATTTCATCATATAATTCTTGGGCATCTTCATCCAAAGCCTTTACACTTTGCATTCTTGATACTGCATTTCCGATTAACGACCCGGCAGCTTCCGAGTTTTCGTACCCGCTCATGGCATGCGCTTCGTACACCAATTCCTTTATCTTCTTGGCATTATTCAAAAAACGATATCTCTTTTCGAGTTCTTCGTCTTCACCCTCTTTTAGTGCTGCATTTTCTATCTGTTCAATTTCAAATTTAAGTAAATCAATTTCTCTATTTCTGACATCAGTGTCAGTATTGTTCGTTTCCAGTTCATTTATGAGTTCTTTATATTCGGCTATATCCTTTTTCAGGCCTTCGATATATCCGGATACTTCTTCACCCGCATATGCATCAAGCATCTTCTCGTATGTAGCGGTCTTCAAAAGGCCCTGATGCTCATGCTGTCCGTACATATCGAGCAAAACACCTGACAATTCACGCAATTGCGAAACACTTATTGTTTCACCGTTCATGCGGCAAACGCTCTTTCCGGGCATGATTTTTCTTTGTATTACCACGCTTCCGTCTTCTTCGGGATAAAGGTCCATTTCCTTAACCTTCTTTATCTCGTTTTCATTAAGTGAAAAGCTGAGTTCGACAAGCGCATATTCTTTTCCCGTTCGAATTACATCGGAATTTAATTTGGCACCGAGTGCCAGATTGACAGATCCTAAGACGATTGATTTGCCGGCTCCCGTTTCTCCGGTCAAGACATTGAATCCCTTTTCGAAATCAATATCTTCTTCCTCAATCAGAGCCAGATTTTTGACATGTAGATTTCTAAGCATAATTCCTCCTATTTGCCTCTCTCAAAGACGAAATAAGGAACTCTATATATTATCAATGGCTGCCTTAATCATGTTGCAGACATTGTTTGCATCTTCGTTGCTTCGAAGTGCCATCATAATGGTGTCGTCACCTGCAATGGATCCGACAATTTCTTTTAATTTCATCGAGTCGATTGCCGCAGCCACAGCCATAGCCATTCCCGATACGGTTTTTACCACCAGAATATTCTGAGCGGTATCCATGGATATATATCCGTCACGCAAAACCCGCAGATATTTATCCGACAAATAGTGTTCGGCATTGGTCAGCAAAGCATATTTGAAACCTCCGGAAGACTTTGCAATCTTCGTAAGTTTCATCTCCCTGATGTCACGTGATACCGTAGCCTGCGTAACATCAAATCCTGCTTTCTTAAGTCTGTCGGCCAAATCGTCCTGCGTTTCGATTTCATAGCTTTCGATTAACTCTTTAATTTTCTGCTGTCTTTGCTTTTTCATCGATTACCCTTTAAGTTTCTTGTGAAGTGTCTCTAAAAATGTTTCGTTATTCAGCTTAACCAATTTTGTTGTCTTCGAAGACTTGGTTATGGTGATTTCATCACCGGGTTTTAACTTTACGGAATGCGAAGCATCGAACAAAGCCTCCGCTTCATAATCGATTCCGTTAGCACTTTCATCTATTACTATTTTTATTACATCCGATTCATCAAATACAATGCTTCTGTTATCAAGAGAATGAGAGCATATGGGTGTCACAATAATCATTTTGGCACTCGGATTAATCACGGGTCCTCCCACCGACAGATTATAACCTGTCGAGCCTGTGGGGGTTGAAACAACAGCACCGTCCGCGCCGTACTTATGGAGCAGTTTGCCGTTAACATACACGGTATAATATATCATCTGCAACGATCTGGTTCCGGTGATTACTATCTCATTCAGTGCACGCGGTTTGCTGACTGTCTGTCCGTTTACCACGCATTCTCCGAAAATCATCATTCTTTCTTCGATTTCATAGTCATTCGAAAGCATTCGATCAACCGATGCGTACATGTCCTTGGCGTCCGCACTTGCCAAAAATCCGACTGTTCCGAGATTTATTCCCAAAAAAACAACATCCAAATCTGCCAGATCATACGCCGCATGAAGTATGGTTCCGTCACCGCCGAGTACGATTACACACTCTGTATCTTTGGGCACCGAAGTCATATCGGTAATTTTCTCTCCGGGCTTTGCAGAAAGCTGCTCACCGATAACGCAATTTGCGCCTTTTGAAATCAGGTATGATTGAATTTCTTTTCCTGCCTTAATTGCAGGCTCTTTAGAATTATTCGTTATCAGATAAAAATTCTTCATGTGCCTTTTCCACCAGTTCGGGAATTGTTTTTACTATATCTTCGGATTTATCCAATGATGCATCCTTCGACATGTACAACAAATACTCTATATTTCCTTCAGGTCCGCGTATGGGAGAAAAAGAAATATCCAAAATCGCAAATCCCGCTTCACGCGCATAACCCAAAACATTATTGATTACTTTCTCATGCACCTTTTTGTCTTTAACAACACCCTTTTTGCCGACTTCCTCACGGCCTGCTTCAAATTGAGGCTTTATCAAGGTGACAAAGGTGGCCTTCGGCATCAGTATGTCATATGCCGGTCCAAATATTTTTGACAGCGAAATAAACGAAACATCGCAGGAAGCGAACTCTATATCGTCGTCAATATCATCATGCGTCAGATATCTGAAATTGGTCTTTTCCATGGAAACGACACGTTCGTCATTTCGAAGTTTCCAATCCAGCTGACCGTGACCTACATCTATCGCATATACCTTCTTTGCTCCGTTTTGAAGCATGCAATCGGTAAATCCACCTGTCGAAGCGCCGATATCCATGCACGTCTTTTGATTCAAATCAATCGGAAAAACTTTTAGTGCTTTTTCGATTTTCAGTCCTCCGCGCGAAACATATCGTAACGTTGATCCTCTGACTTCGATTTTTACCTCTTCTTCGTTAAAGGTTGTTCCGGCCTTATCTTCTTTTTGGCCGTCCACATATACTATGCCGGACATAATAATCGCTTTAGCCTTTTCACGGCTTTGAGCGAATCCGTTTTTTACCAGCAAAACATCCAAACGTTCTTTCATACTCAAAAAGGTCTGGCTGCGAGAATCATATTTACCACTCCCTCAGCGTCTATTCCCAACTCATGCTTTAATTTGGCTACGTTACCATGCTCCACATACGTATCCGGAATAGCCACGTTCAATAATTTGGCTGCGTCATCAATTGAATCCATATAATCTCTGACCTTTTCTCCGAATCCGCCCGAATGAACATTTTCTTCCATGGTAACAACCAATCTGTGATTATCCGAAGCCCACTTAACGGCATACTCATCTATCGGCTTAACGAATCTGGCATTGACCACACTGCACTTCAATCCGCGCTGTCTCAAAAGTTCTCTGGTTTCCATCGCGGTTTCAACCATCGAGCCTACCGCCATCAGGCAGACATCGCCTTCGGCAAACAATAATTCTGCCTTGCCGTATTCCATCGGAGCCCTGAATTCTTCAAGTTCCGAATAAGCCTCGCCTCTCGGATATCTGATTGCGAAAGGCTTATCCTCGGAAAGGGCATATTTGAGCATGTCCGAAAGTTCCCATTTATTCTTGGGTGCCATGACATTCATATTCGGAATTGAACTCAAATATGACAAATCAAAAATACCCTGATGGGTTTCTCCGTCGGCTCCTACTATTCCTGCTCTGTCTATGGCAAAAATGACAGGCAGATTCTGCAGACATACGTCGTGTATTATCTGATCATATGCTCGCTGCAGGAAGGAAGAATATATGGCAACAATCGGTCTGTATCCTCCGGCTGCCAAGCCTGCCGCAAAAGTAACGGCGTGCTCTTCGGCTATTCCCACATCAAAAAATCTGTCGGGATAAAGGTTCTTAAATCTCTTTAATCCTGTTCCGTCCGGCATGGCCGCAGTAATCGCAACCACACGCTCGTCTCTGGCACCGAGTTTAGTCATTACGGTTGAAAAAACATCAGTATAACCGGCTTTTGAAGCCTTAAGCGGTATACCGGTTTCAACATCAAAAGGCGACGTGCCGTGGAATCTCGCCGGATGACGAAGGGCCGGTTCATATCCTCTGCCTTTTTGTGTAACTACGTGAACCAAAACAGCCTTTTTGCGGCGTTTTGCCTCATTAAATGCTTTCTGCATGGCACCGATATCGTGTCCGTCAACCGGTCCCAAATAGGTGATTCCCATATCCTCAAAGAACATTCCGGGAACAACGAGGTGCTTGATGGAACTCTTCGCTTTACGAACCGAATCAACAACTTTGTCTCCGGAAGGCCATTCCTTAACCTTGTAATAGATTCCGTCCTTGATATCCATATAGGCATTCGAAGTACGTATTCCGTTCAAGTATTTACTCATGCCGCCTACATTTTCGGAAATCGACATGTTGTTATCATTTAAAATAATAATAAAATTGGTTTCGAGTTTTGCGGCATTATTCAATGCTTCATAAGCCATACCGCCTGTTAACGAACCGTCACCGATTACGGAAACGACACATTCGTCACTTCCTTTTAAATCTCTGGCAGCTACCAGTCCCAGCCCTGCCGAAATCGATGTTGAACTGTGACCCGTATTAAAGCAATCGCATTCGCTTTCATTCGTTTTGGGGAATCCTGCCATCCCCTTATAAGTACGCAGATTATCAAATCCTTCTTTTCTGCCGGTTAAAATCTTATGAGTGTATGACTGATGTCCTACATCCCAGACAACCTTATCTTTAGGCAGATTAAATGCCAAATGTATGGCCATGGTCAATTCCACGGCACCTAAATTGGATCCCAAATGGCCTCCCGTCTTGGCGATTTTTTCAATCAAAAATTCTCTGATTTCATCAGCCAGTTCCGGTAGCTCCTTCGGATCAATCTTTTTTATATCATTTACTTCGTTTATTCTGTCAAGAATCATCTTTTCCCCTTATTTGGTTCGCTTTATCAATGTCTCCACCAAAGTCATCAAAAAGCTTCCATCAGCTCTGTTTTCATCGGCCATATCCTGAAGTATCAATATGGCTTCCTCGGACAGATTTTTAACCTGTTCTTTTGATTTATCCAGTCCATTAAGTGACACATATGTCACTTTCTGATTCTTCTCATCTGAATGAACAGGTTTTCCCAGTTCTTCGTCTGTCGAAATAACATCCAAAATATCATCCTGTATCTGGAAAGCCACGCCGATGTTTTCGGCTGCCTTTTCCATATCTGCCGTATCCTTGGGTGTAGCCCCGGAAAGAACGGCACCTATCATCATCGCTGCTTCAATTAATGCAGCAGTTTTATTTTTATGTATGTAAATTAATGTATCCGAAGAAACATCTGCTTTTCCTTCGGAAATAACATCAACTGTCTGCCCGCCTATCATTCCGTAAACACCGGCTTTTGAAGACAAAATCGCCATGGCTTTCGCACAGCGGGCATACTCTTCCGTGCTGTCCGCATAATCAAAAGCTTTCACCGCGGTTTCAAATGCATAGTTAAGTAATCCGTCGCCTGCCAAAATGGCAATATCTTCGCCGTATTTTTTCCAGGTAGTTTCTTTACCGCGTCTTAGTTCATCATTATCCATTGCCGGCAAATCATCATGCACCAGCGAATAATTATGAATCATCTCTATGGCTGCCATAAAGGGCTTAATAATATCTCCCTTACCCCCAAACAGCTTAAAACATTCACGCATAAGCAGGGGACGTAATCTCTTTCCGCCGGCCAATAGAGCATAGTTCATCGCATCCAGAACTATTTCCTGATATCCGGTAACTTCCGGCATGTATTCCAATATAATATCCTCAACTTCTTTGCGTTTCAGATTCAGGGTATCGTTAAAGTTCATGCGTTTCACCGCCTTCTTCCAACACCAGAACTGCCTTTTCGACTTTATCAATTGAATCGTTGCATTTTTTAACCAGTTCCATTCCTTCTTTATACAGTTTGAATGACTCTTCCAACGAAATATCTTCGTCTTCGAGCTGCGCTATCTTCTCTTCCAGAGAATCAAACGCTTCTTCCAAATTAAATTTTGCTGCCATAAGTCTCCTTGTTTGTAGCGGTAACACGCGCGCTGATTGTTCCGTCTTTGACATAAATGCAAAGATCATCATCAACCTTAACGCTTTCAACCGAATTTACCGTTTTGTCGTTGCTCATTGTATATGAGTAACCCTGACTCAGTTTGTCAAGCGGCGACAGCCCCTTTAGGCGCTCCGCATATATTCCCAATTCATGCCTTTTTGCCGATAATTTGTTCTTCATTAACATCGACAGTTTTTCTTCGAGCGAAAGGGCATATGTTCTGTTTGCATTAAGCTTTGCACGTGGATTTTTGCTTCTAAGGCACAGCGACAATTCATTGAGTTTTCTGCGTTTGTCATTAATGATATACATCATGTTCTGGCTTAACGCATCTTCATATGTTCCGATGGTACGGTTCAAATCATCATATGAATACACCGCCAGTTCAGCGCCTGCCGAAGGCGTCGGTGCCCGTAAATCCGACACAAAATCTATAATCGTAAAATCTGTTTCATGACCCACTGCGGAAATAACAGGGACCGAGCAGTCAAAAACAGCCTCTGCCACGATTTCTTCGTTAAAAGCCCACAAATCCTCGATAGATCCGCCTCCGCGTCCGACTATCATTACGTCAACGCCGAAGTTTTCCAAAGCTTTGATTCCTTTTACTATCGATTCTGCGGCTGCCTCCCCCTGCACTATGGCCGGATACAAAACAATCCGCACGTACGGGTTACGACGTTTTGCAATATTGATAATGTCCCTGATTGCGGCACCTGTCTGTGCTGTAACCACACCCAGTGTATCAATGTATTTCGGAATCGGTTTTTTATACTCCGGAGCAAACATTCCGGACTCTTCGAGTCGTTCTTTTAACTTTAAGAACTCTTCGTATATTTTGCCTTCTCCGTCTTTTTCAAATCCTTTGGCATAAATCTGATACTTTCCGTCGCGCTCATATACTTCAACACTGCCGCGAACCACTACCATCATGCCCTCGCGAAGTTGAAATGATAAATTACTCCTCATCGAAGCAAACATAACCCCGGAAATGGCGGAGCCTTCGTCCTTCAGGGTAAAATATATGTGGCCCGAACTGTGATATTTCAGGTTGCTGATTTCACCGCGAATCCGAACATCTCTAAGCAAAAAATCTTCCGCCAGCAGTCCCTTGATATATGAATTTATCTTTGCAACAGAATATATATTATTTGCCATTATGCGAATTTGGACAAAACTCCGTTAATAAATGATGCCGCACCGTCCGGTCCGAATTTCTTGGCCAGCTCTACAGCTTCGTTGATTGCTGCGGCGGTAGGTACCTTGTCATCTTTTTTGATCTCGTATATCGCCAATCTCAAAATGGTCAATTCCACTTTGCCGATTCTCGAGGTGTCCCATCCCGTTACATGATCGTTCAAATCGGCGTCGATAATATCAATACCTGCCACAATATCATCGAACCTTGATTTGATTTCTTCGGCATCGGCCGGTTCAAGTTTTTCTTCTTCTTTGAACAAATCAAACTGGGTATCCATCTCTGTCAAATCATTAAATTCGACACGAAACAGTAATTTAAAAAGTTCTTCTCTTAATGAATGTCTGGTCATTTTACTTTACCTTAACATTAACGCCTGCGACACGAATGTTTACATCTGCAGCCGTCAATCCTGTCATGCTTTCGATTGTAGATTTAACCTTTTCCTGAACCTGGGCCGAAACAGCGGGAATGTTATATCCGGAATCAACCACTATATCCAAATCGGCTCTTACTGTTCTGCCGGTTATATATACCTTGACGCCCTGCGTAGGATTTTTTATTCCGACTTTTGATAAAAGTCCTGTTCCGGCATTTCCGGCCATTCCGGCTACGCCCTCAACTTCCGTTGCGGCAATACCGGCTATTGAAGCTATCACATCATCAGCTATCTTTACCGTTCCGGATTGAACTTCTTCCTTCAAAATGTAACCGGGATTTTCCAATTTTCTGTCCATCTTTTCATCCTTTCATTCTTTCAATGATTCGTGAATAATAGATTATCCTTTTATCTTACCAAATTTTATATTATTATTCATTACTTATCCAAAAGATCATATAGAGGTCATCCCTGCCTTCTGCGAAGGATACTGTAGTATTTCCCCTAAGATAAGTAAAAATATTCTGTTCCTTTAATAAATAATCATGCATCGAATCATACGTTTCAACGCTGTTAAATTTCAAGGTTACAAATTCGCTGCCCACTGCATATCCTTTTTCAAACACTGCCGAAAGCTGTGCTTCGTCAATGCCGGTAAACAACAGGTTTTCACGAATAAAATAATTATCACCAAAAGCAGTACATACCGGAAACAGTTCCTCATTACTCAAAATATGATTTTTAGCCATCTCATCAGTAGTAATCAGGAGATAGTTATAATTCACCGGAGGCAGTGAATTGGCATATTTCGAAGATTTATCCGAGAGAGTATACGATGCGTCACCCCACGTTACATCCGTGTAGTAATACTCTCCGTTACACTTAACCAGATTCCATGCATGCGATTCGCCCTTTTTGACCGTTCCCGTGACCAAAGTGGTTTCAATACCGCATTTATTCATGAGATATTGGAACGTCTTTGCATATCCCTGACAAACGCTCTGTCCGTTAATCATTACCGACGTAATATTCTGATTGTTCGCCGAGCCTCTGACATAATCGGTTCCGAGAATTATGTACTCATATGCAAACTTTATGACGTTATAATCATCGGAAGTATCTATCCCCGAGTATAGAAAAGACATAAAGTTTTCCGTATAAGCATCAATCTTTTCCAAGTCTTCAACTATTTCCTCCGGGCTCATGGTATACGAACCGGTAAACGAAATGGATTGAAGTTTATCATTTACCATGTACTTTTTAAAGTTATATCCGTCGACGTAAAACAATTCCGGATGATCATTCATTACAAACGTAAACGTCCGGTTTATTGCTTCTTCGTCAAGAGTAGAAACCTTTACATCCTCACCGAGTTCCGTAAGAATCGCAAATATCTCGGAATAAAGGTCCTTATCTTCGGGGCTTAACAGATTAAAATAGTACAGGCCCTCACATTCTTTACGTTTTTCATTGGCCGTCTGTTTCGGAACATCCTTAAGTTCATCCAGTTCCTTTTTTGTGACGGTAGTGTCACTTTTAGAGTATGCATACTCCGTCTCGACATCGGAATCTATTTTTTCTATTATCGGTTCCTGAATTTCCTCCGGAAGAAGCAACCCTTTGGTTTCATCATACAGAAAATCGGCAAATGCGCCGCATCCGGTTAAGGAAATAACAGCCACGGCTATTGCTATCAAATTGATTAATCGAAATCTTTTTCTGTTCAAAACTACTCCCTGCCGAATTCTGCAAGAACCAATCCCGGATTTCGATCGAGCACCATTCCTACGCTCCATGAATTTACGAACAGCAAAAGTGCATTGCCTTTTAAATCCGTAACCTTCTTCATATCGCTGGTTCCGACTATCTTTGAGAAATCCATATCCTTGCTCTCTATCCATCTGATATGCTCGTAAGGGAGCGGTTCCAATATTATTTCGACGTTGTATTCACTCTGCAATCTGAACTTCAAAACATCAAACTGCAAAACACCGACTACGCCGACTATTATTTCTTCCATACCGGTATTGAACTCCCGGAATATCTGAATGGCACCTTCCTGCGCTATCTGTTCGATACCTTTAACGAACTGTTTTCGTTTCATGGTATCAACCTGTCGCACTCTGGCAAAATGTTCCGGCGCAAAAGTAGGAATTCCCTCATATTTGAAATTTTCTTTCGGCATGCAAATGGTATCTCCGATAGAAAATACGCCCGGATCAAATACGCCTATGATATCGCCGGCGTAAGCTTCTTCAAGAATTTTTCTCTCATCCGCCATAATCTGCTGAGGCTGCGACAGACGCATGACTCTGTTTCCCTGAACATGCTTTACTTCCATTTGCGCATCATATTTGCCGGAGCAGATTCGCATAAATGCAATTCTGTCACGGTGTGCCTTATTCATGTTAGCCTGTATTTTAAATACAAAAGCGCTAAAATCATTTTCGGTGGGCGAAATGACACCTGTGTCAGCTTTTCTCGATAAAGGTGTCGTCGTCATCTTCAAAAAGTGCTGAAGGAAAAACTCAACACCGAAATTCGTAAGAGCCGATCCGAAAAATACCGGAGTCAAGTGTCCCGAGCGAACCTCGTCAAGATCAAACTCTGCCGATGCTCCGTCGAGCAGTTCGATTTCATCCATCAAAGTATGCGCTGCTTCTTCGCCGATTACTTTCTTCAGTTCATCGGGATTGTTAACGGATACCTCGTATGTGGCACCTTCCTTTGTACCTTTTTCGGTATCGGAATATGTAATAACGCATTGTCTGTCTCTGTCATATACGCCCTTAAATCCTTTTCCGGAGCCTATCGGCCAGTTGATCGGACATGTCGCTATTCCCAGTTCCTTTTCAATTTCATCGAGCAATTCAAACGTATCATTGGCATCTCTGTCCAATTTGTTGATAAACGTAAAAATAGGGATTCCGCGCATTCCGCAGACCTTGAATAATTTTCTGGTCTGTGCTTCGACACCCTTTGTCGCATCGATAACCATAACCGCAGAATCCGCAGCCATCAATGTTCTGTATGTGTCTTCCGAGAAATCCTGGTGTCCCGGTGTGTCCAAAATATTAATGCAGAAACCGTCATATTCGAACTGGAGCACTGAGCTGGTTACCGAAATACCTCTTTCTTTTTCGATTTCCATCCAGTCCGAAACAGCGTGTCTTGCAGTAGCTTTTCCCTTTACGGAACCTGCCAGATTAATGGCGCCGCCGTACAAAAGAAACTTCTCCGTAAGTGTTGTTTTACCCGCATCGGGGTGCGAGATTATCGCAAAGGTTCGTCTGCGCGATATCTCTTTGTCAAATTTTCCCATAACTATCCTCTTTAAACTTATTTAATCTCCAGATATGAAAGAACATCCGAAGCTATATTGTCAAATCCGAGCCTTGTTCCCAGGTTTTGGGGAGCAATACTCTTTCCGTACGTAACATACGGAATATACTCTCGGGTATGATCCGTAGTCTGCATATAGGCAGGATCGCAACCATGATCTGCCGTAACTATCAAAATATCATCATCTCTCAATTTGGCAGTGATTTCCGGTAACTTGGTGTCAAAGTAATTGAGCGCTTTGGCATATCCGTCAATATCACGTCTGTGACCGTACAGCATATCAAAATCAACCAAATTGACAAAACATAACCCTTCAAAGTCTTTATCCAGATATTGGATTGTCTTTTCTATTCCGTCTTCATTTCCTGAAGTATAAGTAAACTCGCTGATTCCTTTTCCGACAAATATGTCATTTATTTTGCCGACTGCGATTGTTGAAAGACCTGCAGCCATTATCTTATCAAGCATGGTCTCCTTCGGCGGTTCTATCGAAAAATCATGTCTGCGTGACGTTCTTTCGTATTTTCCGCTCGTACCGACAAAAGGACGGGCTATGACTCTGCCGACTCCATGCTCTCCAATCAGTATTTTTCTGGCTATTTTGCAGTACTCATACAACGTTTCTACAGGAACTACGTCCTCATGTGCGGCTATCTGAAAAACAGAATCTGCCGAAGTATACACGATGAGGTCCCCGGTTTTTAGATGTTCATCACCATAATCTGCTATTACCTGTGTGCCCGAATAGGGTTTGTTGCACAAAACACCCCTGCCCGTTTGAGCTGAAAACTCATCAAGAATCTCCTTGGGGAATCCGTTCGGATATGTCGGCAAAGGGTTCGGAGATACAATACCGGCTATCTCCCAATGTCCTATGGTCGTATCCTTTCCCATCGATTTTTCCTGCAGCCTTCCGTATTGAGCCGTGGGATTTGTTTCATCATCCAAAAAATCCACTCCGTCTATGTTAAAAAGGCCCATTTTCTTCATGTTGGGCATATCGAAATATTTACTGGTTGTGCAGGATTTAAGAGTGTTAACTCCAAAGTCTCCAAAAGAAGCCGCATCCGGTTCTTCCCCTATTCCAAAACTGTCAAGAACAATTAAAAATACTCTTTTTCCCATATAAACACCACCTTTCTGCAGTAGAAAAAGTAAAGGGATTGTGCGGTCGCACAATCCCTTAAATTATAGCATATTTGCCGTGTAAAATCTACTTTTACGGGTGTTTACTGAGCATCCTTGATAGAGAAACTCATTCTGCCCATCTTGTCTTTTCCGAGGCACTTAACCTTAACCTTATCGCCCAAAGTAAGTACATCTTCAACATGCTCAATTCTTTCCTTGGCAATCTTCGAAATGTGAACCATTCCTTCCTTGCCGGGAGCAAATTCAACAAATGCGCCGAATTCCTTAATAGATACTACAACGCCTTCAAACATCTGGCCTTCTTCGTAATCTGTTACGATAGTCTTGATGTATTCGATAGCCTTATCCATGCCGTCCTTATCGGTACCGCATACAGAAACCATACCGTCATCTGTAATATCAATCTTTACATCGCAACGAGCAATGATTTCGTTAATAGTCTTTCCGCGCTGGCCTACTACATCACCAATCTTTTCGGGATCAATCTGCATAGAGATAATCTTCGGAGCATACTTGCCGACTTCCTTACGAGGTTCTGAAATAGCGGGCTTCATGCAGTTATCCATAATGTACAAACGAGCGTCACGACATCTTGAAATAGCACCTTCAACTATCTGACGTGTCAAACCGTGAATCTTGATATCCATCTGAATAGCTGTGATACCGTCTGTGGTACCTGTTACCTTAAAGTCCATATCACCGAAGAAATCTTCGAGTCCCTGGATATCTGTAAGAAGAACGAAATCATCATCTGTTTCGCCTGTAACAAGTCCGCAGGAAATACCTGCAACCATCTTTTTGATGGGAACGCCGGCAGCCATAAGTGACATACATGAAGAACATGTTGATGCCATTGATGTTGATCCGTTTGATTCAAATGTTTCTGATACTGTTCTGATTGCGTAAGGGAACTCTTCTTCCGAAGGTAATACAGGAATCAAAGCTCTCTCTGCCAAAGCACCGTGACCGATTTCACGACGTCCGGGACCTCTCGAAACCTTTGTTTCACCTACTGAGTAAGCAGGGAAATTGTACTGATGCATATATCTCTTAACTGTTTCATTCTCATCAAGTCCGTCAACCTTCTGTGCTTCTGACAAAGGAGCCAGTGTACATACGTTACAAATCTGAGTTTGACCTCTTGTAAACATACCTGAACCGTGAACTCTGGGAATGATATCAACCTCTGCAGCCAAAGGACGAATCTGTGTGATTTCTCTTCCGTCGGGACGCTTATGGTCTTTAAGAATCATCTTTCTGATGGTCTTCTTTTCGTACTGATAAATAGCTTCGCCTAAAATAGCAAGCCATTCTTCATTATCGGCAAACTTCTCTTCGCACTTTTCGGTAATCTCTTTGATATTGCCTTCACGAGTCTGCTTATCATCGATAAATACCGCAACTTCCATTTCTTCGGGAGGGCAGATTTCTCTGATAGCTGCGAACAGTTCTTCGGGAATAGCACATGAAGTATATTCATGCTTTGTTTTTCCTACTTCGGCAACAATACCTTCGATGAATGCGATGATAGTCTGGTTAATTTCATGAGCCTTGTAAATAGCCTCAATCATCTTTTCTTCGGGAATCTCGTTGGCACCGGCTTCAAT
>JAZUFW010000071.1:0-10108 GCA_045640905.1 Lachnospiraceae bacterium | reverse complement strand
GGACGAAATTGTGCTTTTGACTTAGAAACTCGACTAACTGTAGGCAAAAAATCCCGGATGGATTTTTTAGGTTCAGTTGGCAACGGATTGCCAATTGAACCGGCCGAACGCATTCGAAGATGCGAGTTTCTTAGTCAAAAGTGCAGTGGAGGACGTGTGAGCAAAGTAATACCGAAGGTGCAGGCCGTATCAATCCGACGCAAAGTATGATTAATATATTCTGTAGTTTCCGCTTAAAGCAAGGTATGCAAAGAAGTACAGGCAGTTGTCGTAATATCTTCTTTCGCCCGTACGAAGCGGAGTATTGTAAAACGTAGTCAGATACTCTCTGGCCACATCATTCAGCGGAGTGCACAAACTTCCTTCGGCTGTAGTAGCCGTAATAGCAACGGGATGAAGTGCTTTCTCGCCCGCAACCGTACCATCGATTTCATAAATACGGTACGTCTCGTTTCTCATGTCATTAAGCAGATAATTTTGCATGTTCTCTGCTGCCTTAATCTGACCGACATCCTTTTTGAACCATTCGTAGTCAAGAGCAATATTCGCAACCGTTCTGTAAGAATCAGAATAGAACCAGTCATGTCTGTCCGATGTCCAGGGCAGAGGATCGCTCATGGGCTTCCCGTCAAACCAGGCATATTCCGCACTGAAACCGGTTACGGGGTGGCATGCCTTTACCAGGTATTCGCGGCTCACTTTGGCAGCTTCCTTGAAAAACTCCTTATCTTCATCATATGCCCACAATGAAAACAATTCGTAGAAATGGGGCAGATGATACGAAGGATCGGTAAATGAAGAACCGGGAACAAACAGTATTTGGTGGTTCTCATTATTAAACATGGGGACACCTATACGGTAGTGACTTCCTTTGTGAATCATAGCCGAAAGGATATCTTTGGCTTCCTTGGAATAGTTGAATATTCCTTCACCATCTCCCCATCTGTGCGAAGCAAAGAAAAGTGACATGGCAAAATATTCTTCACCGTCCGGAGCAGGTCCGTCAGCCTTTAATGATAAATCAGGTTTAACCGACCATGCAAAATAGCCCTCATTAAAGCCTTTGGTCAGAAACATGTTTGTCTTTGCCCACTTCCAGATTCTGTCAAACTCATCTTTCATGTTCATCTGAACACAAATCATCATTCCGTACGACATTCCTTCTGTTCTGGCATCGTAGTTTCCTGTGTCCATAATGTATCCCATATCATCTCCGACCGGGAAGTACACTTTGTCGTCTCCGTAAAAATATGCGTCGCGAATTTCAAGAAGACGCTTTTCTATATCTGAATTTGAAATACCTATTTCACTAAATACATTCCTGTAAGTTTTTGATGCAAAATCCATTTATTCTTTCTCTCCGTTTCGTTTTCTTTCCTGTTTGTTAGCATACATTTCGGAATCGGCGGTTTTCAGCATCTTCTCCAATTCCGTTTCATCCGGTATGCTTTCGTTGTACGAATAGCCGATACTGGCGGAAAATTTCACAGGGAAATTCTTTTCTGCCGCGTATTCCTGCATGGTATCACGCAAAGCCTTTTTCTTGTTTTCCAAATCTTCGGCATCGATAAAGCGTCCCATGGCCAGGAATTCGTCTCCGCCCATTCTGACCAAAACGTCCGTATCGGTAAATACTTTCTTCATACACGCAGCCATTCCTTTGATGGCAGCGTCGCCCATGTCATGTCCGTATCGATCGTTCATCACTTTCAGATTATCCAGGTCTATGTATACGATATATACGCGACCTTTGTTTTCGGAAAACAGCGGCCCTGCCTTTGCTGTATATCCGAATCTGTTATACAGACCGGTCAGCTGATCCACTACATATAAGTCCTTAAATTTTTTGTTCATCTTATCGAGCATGGTCTTTTGATAAATATTCTCAAGGCAAATACCCAGGCTTTCGATGATGGATGAGTGATGTGTTCTTGAATACTGCCCCTCAACGTACGGCATCAGGAAATATCCAAAAACATTATCGCGGAAATAGAGCGTCGAAAAGATATATATCTGCCTGCTGTCATCTGCAAAAAGATGAGGAAAAGGATCCTTTTCGGCATCAAAAATTTCTGCATTTTCAGAAATATATGATACGAGATTTTCTTTTAGACTGTTTTCAAGTTTATGTCCGTTAAGGAAGTTTTCTTTTAGGCAGAGGCAGGTTTCCGGAATAATATCGGCTTCAAGCATGGCTTTTATCGCCTCTCCGACTTCATCCAACGTAGAGCATGCACATAATCTCTGTCTCGTCTCCTGAAGCCCTATTTCCAATCTGTCCTTCATTTTCTTTTCAATTACCAGACGTCTGTATTCATTAACGGGATCTTTCGGTTGACCGCAGCCACAGCTTTCATTCGCCATAACGGCACCCGATATGAGTTTTACGTCTTCATCGATTCCGTCTTCGAGATACTGAAGAATCATATCCATGGCCATATACCCCAAGAGACGCCAGTTTCTGTTTACGCTGGTAATCGAAGGCATATAGCTTTGGCATTCTTCCATATTGTCAAAACCGCATATGCGATAATCCATCGGGCATTCTATGCCGTCCTTTAAGGCCTCCATGATAAATCCCAAAGCCATGCTGTCGTTAGCACACACTATGGCATCGGGAAGCGGAATTTTATTCAATCTGAAGTGCTGATAAAAATCTCTGCCATCCTCTTCAAGGAAACGGCAATGCTTAACGAGACTTTCATCCACTGTCAGGCCGTTATTATTAAGGCAGTCTTTGAAAGCTCTGTATCTGTCCATATTTTCTTCGTTTGCAGCAGGTCCGCCCAAAAATGCAAACGTTTGACAATTGTGTTCCTTTATCATATGAAGAACCATCTCATATTCCGAAGAATAATTATCGATTCCGATAAAAGAAGCCCGTCCGAAATGTCTGTCCATGCTGACAACTTTTTTGCCTGCATCGACAAAGCTGTCTATGGTCTTCAAAAGTGCCGAAAAATCTCCGAATCCGGTAACGGAAAGCAGCAATGCATCATAAAGATCGGGTTTCGGCAATGAAAAAATCATCATTTCATTATTCTGTTTCGTATCGGATGTAGCCGTATCATATCCGTTAAAAACGTCTATCTGTACATCATGGAAATCAATACATTCATTGATACCCTTCAATATATGTTTAAAGTATTCATCCGACCAGGTTTCGGAAATCATGGCAATTCGATACATAATGCCTCCCATCAGCACAAAAACAACTTTATAGGGTTCCCCATAAAAAACTAATCCCCTCTATATCATAACTATAGAGGGGATACAATAAATAAACTAACTATTATTTGCGAATTAATGGTCGATTTTCGTCAAATACGGCTCACTTTTCTTTTGCTTTCATGGACATAAGTGTGTAGTGATACTCGAAATCTCTACGATTTTGAACCGCCATATGATTCAAAATCAGGCCTGTGAAAAATGAAAGGACAGCTCCGATCATAACGAAGCCGCACACAATAAGTGTAGGGAATTTCATAACAACTCCGGTTTCAACAAATGATACGAATACCGGAATAAAAAATCCCAGCGACAACAATGCCAAAATGACAGCCACTATCGAAAAGAAGCCGGCAGGTTTGTAATCTCGAAACAGTCTGATTATTGTTCCGATAACCTTAATTCCGTCGGAATAGGTATTAAGCTTTGAGCTCGAGCCTTCGGGACGGTCTCTGTATTCAACTACAACATTGTCTATCTGCATATTGTTAAACACGGAAAAAATCGTCATTTCCGTCTCAATTTCGAATCCTTTCGAAAGAACCGGGAATGTCTTGGCAAATCCATAACTGAAAGCTCGGAAACCGGTCATGATATCTTTGATATTGCAATCAAACAAAGAGTTGATAGCCGCACGCACCAAAGCATTTCCGAAATTGTGAAAAGGTCTTTTATTCTCGGTAAAATACGTGGATGACAGTCTGTCCCCTACTACCATATCGGAATTATGATTTAAAACCTTGTCTACCATCTGCGGTGCAAACTCCATAGGATAGGTATCGTCTCCGTCCACCATCACATAGCACATGGCATCTATCTCACGGAACATTCTGCGAATAACATTTCCCTTACCCTGCATATATTCGTGACGCACTATGGCACCGGCAGCGGTTGCTTCGCTGACCGTATCGTCGGATGAATTATTGTCATAAACATAGACAGTTGCTTCGGGCAACGCATTTTTCGCATCCGTAACTACTTTTCTAATGGTTTTGCCTTCATTGTAGCATGGTATCAATACTGCAATTTTGTCCATAAAAACTCCTTAATCTGTTCTGCAATCGTTATTTCAACGCTGCCATTACCAATTTCTCACACAGAGTAGCAAAATCCACTCCTTCTGCGGCTGCTTCCTGTGGAACCAACGATGTCGGTGTCATACCCGGCAACGTATTTCCTTCGAGGCAGTAAAATTCTCCGTCCTTATCCATCATGAAATCAAATCTCGCATATTTGGTAAGTCTCAAAGCTTTGAACGCCTTTTCGGCACATCTTTGCATTGCCTTCGTCGTATTCTCGTCAAGTTCAGCCGGACAGGTTTCAACCGTAGCTCCGGGCTGGTATTTATTTTTGTAATCATAGAATCCGACCTTGGGAGCGATTTCAATAATGGGAAGTGCTCTGCCGTCCATTACGCATATTGAAAATTCACGGCCTTTAATAAACTGTTCTACCACAACATGATTATCATACTTGAACGCTTCATCTGCTGCTTTCTTAAAATCGGCCGGAGTCTCGGCAATGGCAACTCCGACACTCGATCCTCCCGAACAAGCCTTTACTATAACGGGATATTTCAAATTAATCTCTTTATTGTTTAAATATTCTTCCTTCGAAAGCTCAACACCGATCGGGGTGGGAATTTCGTATGCTTTAAAGATGTCCTTGGTAATGGATTTATCCATAGCCATGGCAGAGCTGACACTGTCATTTCCCGTATATGTTATACCCATTAAATCAAAGCATGCCTGTATTTTGCCGTTTTCACCGTTCTCGCCGTGGAGAGCCATAAACACTGCATCAGCCTCCTGGCATATGGCAATAACGTTAGGTCCGAAGAAATTCTTTGCTCCGTCCGGTCTCAAGGCCTTAATCTTTTCTATGTCGGGATTGGTATTTGCTATTGCTCCGAGGTTTTCGCTCCAATCCTTCTTTTCGGTAAAAAGTGCGGCCAAAGGGGCCTTCTTCTCATCTTCGCTCAACTCATAGCCGAGATAAACATCGAGTAATAAAACATCATGACCTTTACTTTCCAATGCATGATAAATCTGCTTTCCGGAACTTAATGAGACATCACGCTCCGTACTGATTCCACCAGCCAAAACTACTATTTTCATCTTTACGCCTCCGTAAAATATTCAAGTACTTTTTCAAAATGCATTCCGTGAGAAGCTTTAAGTAACACGGAATCACCTTTATGAAGAATATGTTCAAAGGATGCTATTGCTTCTTCCTTAGTCGCAAATTTGTGCAGCTGAATACAGTTGCCCTCGTGGCTTTGCAAAGCACCGTTATAAGTATTTTCCGATAATGCACCGATGCAGATAAGTACATCAATTCCCTTTTGTGCCGCATAAGCTCCTACACCTTCGTGAAGAGCATTTTCGTTTTCTCCCAGTTCAAACATATCTCCCAAAACGGCCACTTTTCTGGTATTGGCCATGCAAAGAAGATCAATGGCTGCTTTTACCGATACGGGATTGGCATTGTAGCAATCGTCGATTACGGTAAAGTTCGAGTTGTTTATTACATGGCTTCTTCCCGATGTTGCCTCAATGGATTCAACGCCCTTAATGATTTCTTCCTCGGACAGGCCATATTGAACGGCGATACCAATGGCTGCCATTGCATTATACACCATATGCTTTCCGGGAAGCGGAATATGTACATTGATTGTTTTGTTGCCCGTTATCTCAATCTGAGCATCCGATCCCAAAAGACCTCTGTTTACCACATTCACGGGATGAATATGATTTTCCTTTTTCATTCCGAAAAAAGTGATTTCTCTGTTCCAGGGCTTTTCCAGTGTAGAAAGCTTATCATCGTCTCCGTTTAAGAATATGCCTCCATCGTGATTCATATAGTTAAACATTTCCGTCTTGGCCCTTAACACGCCGTCTCTGTCGCCCAGATTCTCAAGATGACACTCACCGATATTGGTTATGACACAGGTGTCAGGTTTTGAGATTGCTGCCAATCTCGACATTTCGCCGAAATCGGAAATACCCATTTCGACTACGGCTATATCATGCTCGTCTCTGATTGAAAGAATCGTTAACGGCATTCCTATTTCGTTATTCAAGTTTCCCTGAGTTTTGCACACATTGAACTTCGCCGACAAGGTTCCGGCAATAAACTCTTTAGTGCTGGTTTTGCCGACAGACCCCGATATTCCGATTATCGGAATCGTTAATTGGTCTCTGTAAAACTGAGCTATATCCTTCAGAGCTTTAAAACTGTCCTCAACCAGGATATACGGGATGTCGCAATCTGTCGGAGCCTTTTCGCATACCACACCCAAAGCCCCTTTTTCATATACATCCTTAATAAACGAGTGTCCGTCTACACGTTCTCCCTTGGTGGCAATGAAAACAGAATCCTTAATTATTCTTCTTGAGTCGATTTCTACGGCTGTAGCAGTGATATCTCCGATACGACCGTTCATCTTCGGGATAATCACTTTCGATCTGCAAGCTTTGGCTATATTATCTAGAGTTAAGTTTTTCATGTTTCGCTTTCAATTCCTTATACTTTTCCAACATAATACCACGTACATACGCACCGATAAACTTCTTGTCATTGCCTTCCAAAGAGGCAGGATCTATCGGAGTCCCAAAATCAATATATACATGCGATTTAATAATCTTCGGAAAATGGTCTTCGAATACCGCAGACATATTATACGTCGTAACCGGTATTATCGGGCACCCCGATTTAACAGCTATCTTAAAGCTGCCTTCATGGAACGGCAGTATATCTTCCTGTGTTTTGTTTCGTGTTCCTTCGGGATAAATAAACACGCTCATTCCCGATTTTACATAATCGATTGCCTGCAGTATGACCTGGAGCCCCTGCTTTATATCGTCCCTGTCAATAAACAGATTGTGAAGCATCTTCATCCACCATGACAAAGCGGGAACTTTAGCAAACTGCTTTTTTGCAACAAATGAAGTCATCGAAGGAAACAGCGGATAAGTCGTCAGTACATCAAAAAAGCTTCTGTGGTTTCCTACATACAAAACAGGTTTATCTCCCGGAAGGTTCTCTCTTCCGGAAACATGAACCTTAACACCTGATGCTGCCAAAACGGTTTTAAAGGAAGTTCTCATAATAAAAAGTGTCATGGCATCGGACGCTTTTACGTTAAACCGACCAATCAACCACGAAATAAGCAAGAAAGGAAGCGATATAATAAATTCGATTACAACAAGCAATACAACAAAGAAAAACCTGATATATCCGCCCATTAATATTCCTCCACAAAACCATCATTGCTGATTATTTTACTCATCATGAAAATCAGTTTTGCATCCTGATCAAACTGTTTCATAATGCCCAGACTTTCATGAACCTGTTTGTAACTGAAAGTACCGACATTATCAAGGTATGAAATCGACAAAGGATTTCTACCCATAAAATAATGTAAGTAATTTTCTATAATCGTATCATACTCATGATTGGTTATTACATGATCAACCAATGTCAGTATCATCATGTTGTTAAGCAGTTCCTCATTGTTGCTCTGAGTCATGTCACAAGGAACGGAGAATGCGGACGCACGCGAAAATGCCGATATATCTTCCGCACGGCTCATGATTTCTTTAATAACAGCATGACAATGCTCTATGTTTACACCTTTTTTCGTGTTCAAATATGTCACGCATCCAAAAAATGTAATCTCATCGTCTTTATCCCGATACAATTCACGTGACATATAGTCGTCCAAATACTGCTTACACTCTTCGGACATGGATGCTCTGTATATCTCTGCCGCCGCAGCCATTTTATACGGTGAGTCTCCATATTCGTCATCATTCAAAAGAGCGTATTTATATGCTCGGTCAGCCTTTCTCAAAGCCTCTGTCGAGTAATCCATGTCAAAATTCTGATACAAAAAGCTGAATTTGGATAACGCAAATGCAAATGCCAGCGAGCTTTCAATATCTTCCTGCTCTACATACATAATAGAACCGTTTGTATCAGCAGATATTCCCTCCGTAATAGAACTATGAACAGCACCGGTTGATTCATTCTGCATTTTAATCAGCCAGTCGACTTCATATTTTGCTTCATCCAGAATGTCCGGAATGCCGTTTCCGCTCTCGGGAATACCGAAATCATCTGTGAATGCGTCGGGAAACATCTCATAGGAAAGAAGCATATTTCCCAAAACACGCGCCGCATCGGATACCGTCTTTGTTCCGGTAGCATCCTGATGCCAACCGCCCGTAGCATCGTAATCCTGCAAAAAATCCTCTCTTAGTTTAATCGGACTGATATGGCAGGCATTATGAGCATTGGCCCCGGCATAAATTTCCGTAAGTGTGGTGCCGCATCTGTTGTAATAGTACGTTTTGAGCGACTCCGTAAATACATCCTTATAAAGGTCCGAATCTATTCTGAACTCATATGACTTTCCCAAAAAATCGGCTTCGATACAGTATGTTCCGGATACCGCGTAATTACTGAAATCTCCGTATGATACGTAGGCCTCATATACATCCGAATATCCTCTGTCTTCGACCGTTCCGGTATAAACCACTTCACCGGTCAAAGCATCCACCAGACTAAACTCGGAAGGAACCTGTTGGCCGTAAAAGAAAGCACCCTTTTGAGCATCGGACAAATATCCCAATTGATTGACCAATATATGGGGATAGGATGTCGGAACCACATACGACAAATCTGCTTCGTCTTCCATCCCGACAAATGCTGTCACCGTCTGAGGCTGCGCCGGAATAATTTCCTCCTTGGCGCATCCTATAAAGCACAACAATGCTATCAAAATGATGGGAATTATCTTTTTACTCATTCTGTCAAAATCGAAAAATCTATGGTTTAGCCATCAAGCCTTACTCAACTGTTCAAACAATAAACATTATACTAAAAACCCCATCGTTGTCAAAGACACGACGGGGTTATAATTACGATAATCTTATGAAATAATTCTCTTTGCGATCTTCCATCTGCCACGAAGATATCTCATATTGCAAATCAATGCTACAACAGTCCAAGTACCGGCGGATGCCCACCAGATTCCCCACACTCCCAACGTCGGAAGCGCCGTCAGTAAATTGGCAAATATGATTCTGCATATTACCTCTGTAATTCCGTTAATCAGTGAAAACTTGGCATCACCGCATCCGTTAAGCGTTCCTCTTGGTACATATATTGCGCCCAGAGGGATGTAGAAGAATGTGGTAATTCTGAGAGCCTTGGCTCCAAATTCGATAACTTCCGGATCATTTACGAAAAACCCTGTTATCTCTTTTGCGAAAATGACTATTATCGGAATAATTATCAAATTATAAAGCAGCGTAATAATATGTCCGCGCTTATATCCTCCGCTGACTCTGTCTGTTTTGTTGGCTCCCAGGTTCTGTCCGGCATAAGTAGTCAAAGAAGACGCCAATGCATTGTACAATTGCGATGCTATAATATCCACCTTGCCTGTAATCGTATACGCTGACATAACCGCTGTTCCGAACTTATTTACAGTGCCCTGTAAAACCATCAGGGAAACAGCTATCATCGAACTTTGAAGAGCCATCGGGACACCCAATTTAAAGGAACGCTTGATAATCTCAGGCTGGGGTTTCCACTCCTCTTTCGAAAGTCTGTAATACGGAACCTTAATAAATGCATATATCAGGCTGATAGTAGCCGAAACCGCCTGCGCAATAACAGTCGCAAAGGCAACTCCGAATACACCCCACTGAAACCGAAGTACAAACAATAAGTCAAATCCGATATTCAGAAAACTGGATATTATCAAAAATACCAGAGGTGTTTTCGAATTTCCAAGGGCTCTTAAGGTAGATGCCACTCCGTTATATAATGCAATGAAAATAATTCCGAAACAGGATGTACGCAAGTACAA
>JAZUFW010000070.1:0-37032 GCA_045640905.1 Lachnospiraceae bacterium | reverse complement strand
AGCCATTTTTGGTAAGAAGCATTTATCCTCTGAAAATAAAATGATAATATGAAAAGAAGGCACATGGCACTGATTCTTTCGGTTCTGTGTTTTGCGCAATGTTTATTTGCGGGTTGCGCCGAAAAGGATCCGTTGCCGGTTGAAACAACAAACAGCACAACAAATCAAAGTCAATTAGATTCTGCCACCGAAGTAGAAAATGCCGACGGAGCAGAATCTACTGTCGTAAACGATGCGACTGACGAAGATGAAACAGATACCGATATGAATGATATTCCTGCTCTTCGCGATTGCGTTCCCGCGGTTCTTGATTGCCGTATAGGCTGCGCGGTCACATCGAATGAAATAGAAGACCCAAAGGTCTGGGAAATAATTACCAAACACTTTAATTCGGTTACGTTCGGAAATGAACTGAAACCCGATTGCCTGTTTGGATACAGCAATTCAAAATGCCCCGGAACCGAGGAGGTTGAATTTAACGGACAGACTATTACAGTCCCGAAGATGACCTTCAAGACGGCAGAGAAGATGCTGGATAAGATATACGATTACAACGAAGCCAATCCGGACAGAAAGATAGAAGTTCGCGGACATGTCCTTTTGTGGCATTCGCAGACACCGGAATGGTTTTTCCACGAAGATTACGATAAATCAAAAGACTACGTCGACAAAGAAACGATGAACGTACGTCTTGAGTGGTATATTAAAACGGTGCTCACTCATTTCACCGGAGAGGACAGCAAATATAAAGATATGTTCTACGGCTGGGATGTAGTGAATGAAGCGATATCCGATTCGACCGGAGAACTTCGAACGGATAGTGAAAACGAATCCGAAAAGCTTAGCCAGGATACACATGGAAGTAATTCCAGCTGGTATCACATTTACGGCAATAATGAGTTCATAATCAACGCTTTCATTTATGCCAATAAGTATGCACCGGATAATTTGGAACTTTATTACAACGATTACAACGAATGTAATACGATCAAACGAAACGGAATAGCGCAGCTGCTTACGGATATCAAAGCCGCCGAAGGCGAAAAAGGTATCGGAACCAGGATAAGCGCCATGGGCATGCAGGGCCATTACGGAATGGACACCCCGGCGTTTACCGATGTTGAATACGCAGCCAAACTGTACGGCGGTATAGTCGGCAATGTTCAGATTACAGAGTTTGATATCACGGCCAGTGATGAATATGATGGCACTGATGCAACAAAGGACGCCGAAAACGAAAAGTTAAAGAAACGATACGGTACTTTGTATTACGCATTAAAGTCTGCCGACAATTCGGGAGAGTGCAATGTTTCCGGAATAACCTTCTGGGGAACGGTCGACCACTACTCATGGTTACAGTTTAGATCAAACGTCGGCGGAGGCAGCAAAACGGGACTTCCGCAGTGCCCGCTGTTGTTTGATGACAATTATGAACCGAAACCGTGTTTTTATGTTTTTGCAAATGTTGAATAATCTGATAAGATAATTATCAGGGAGGAATATTTAATGAAGAGTTGGGTAAAGAAATTACTGATTACATTAGCGGTTATAGCAGCGTTTGCTGTTTTAATCATACTGCTTAATTTGCGCGGAGTTGAGAATTTTTCCGCAAAATATGCGGGAGTTGATTTAAACAGAGAAGTTGTAGGTATGGAAAGAACCGGAACTTATTCCGGATACATTAACGATCATTCGGATGCAAAGTATGCCGGAGAGTCGGTTGACATCGATATCTTCTCATATGATTCTACGGGTGAGGTCAATGTTGACACTTCGTACGAAGGCGTTGACAAGGCTTTGTTTACCGGTGTGGATTCATCCGTTACATTTAAGGTTAATGTTCCCGAGACAGCATTTTACAATCTCTATGTTGAATATTTGATTCCCGAAAGCCGTGGCGTTCCGGCAGAACGTTCCGTTTTAATTAACGGAGAACTTCCTTTTGAAGACGCCAAATCTATTACATTTACCAGAATCTGGACCGACGCAGGTCCCTTTAAGGTTGATAACCAGGGTAACGAAATCAGACCTTCGCAGGTTGAAATCTATGACTGGCAGGATGCTTATTTCGTAGATGAACTTGGTTATGAGACAGAGCCTTATAAATTCTTCCTTGAAAAAGGTTCAAACGAAATCACATTAGAAGCAGAAAACGAGCCTATGCTCATTAAAAAGCTGGAACTTGCAAAGGTATGGTCGGTAGCTACTTATGATGAATACAAAGCTTCCATGCCTCAGGTCAGCTCATCGGATGAAGCACTGAACTATGTTTCAATTGTTCAGGGTGAAAATTCCACACTTCGTTCCGAAAGTTCCCTTTATGCAAAATATGACAGGTCATCACCTTCCACACAGCCTTCTTCCGTATCTCACACCGTACTTAACTACGTGGGCGGAGATTCATGGAGATCAACGGGGCAGTGGATAGAATGGAACATCGAAGTTCCCGATGACGGATATTACAACATTACCGTAAAGGGACGTCAGAATTACGCCAGAGGTTCCGTATCAAACAGAAAAGTACTTATAGATGGAGAACTTCCTTTCTCTGAACTTCAGGAAGTATCGTTCTCATATAATAATGACTGGGATTTGTTAACACTTTCCGATGATGCCGGTACACCTTATGATATTTACTTAACAAAGGGTGTTCACACAGTCAGACTTGAAAACACACTCGGCGGTGTTGGCCCCATTCTTGAAGAGTTAGAGGATTCGACATACAGACTGAATCAGATTTATAGAAAGATTTTGGTTTATACAGGTGCCAATCCCGACCCTTACAGAGATTACCACATCGAAACGACATATCCTGAGATTATGGATGCCATGGAATTGGAATCTCAGAGATTATATAAGATAGTTGATGACATGGTAGCTTATTCCGGCCAGAAGGCTGACCAGATTGCTACAGCTCAGACGGTTGCTCAGCAGATAGAGCGTTTCTGCAAAAAGCCGAATAAGATTACCACAGAATTTGTTACATTTAAGGATAACATTACCGCCCTTGGTACTGCTTCGCTGAACATGAGCGAAACAAAGCTTGATATCGATTATATCGAAGTTACCGGTGTAAACGCCAAGCCTGTCAAGGACAAAGCAAATATTTTCCAGAAGATATGGCATGAAATCAAATCATTCTTTGCATCATTCTTTGTTGATTACAATGCAGTAGGTGATGTATACGATGCTAGTTCGGATAAAGTAGTTACGGTATGGATTTTAACAGGACGTGACCAGGGTACGATTCTTAAGTCTTTGGTAGATGACGGATTTACTCCCGAATCAGGAATTAAGGTTAACGTCGAAGTAGTTGACCCGTCCGCGTTGCTGAATGCGGTATTGGCAGGCAGAGGACCGAACGTCGTATTGAGCGTAGGCGCCGACCAACCTGTTAACTACGCTTTGCGTAATGCTGCCGAAGATATTACGCAGTTCCCGGATTACAAAGAAGTGCTTTCACACTATTCCGAAAGTTCATACGAACAGTACAGATTGGATGAACACATTTACGGCATACCCGAGACTCAGACCTTTAACGTTATGTTCTACAGAAAGGACGTACTTGCTGAATTAGGTCTTGAGGTTCCGCAGACATGGCAGCAGTTGATTGAAGAATTGCCGACCATTCAGGGTAATAACCTGTCGGTAGGTATTCCTACGGCAGCCGGTTCTTCCGGTGCTACCGCTGCTTCTACACAGATAATGAGTAACGTTCCTGACCTTTCAATGTATTTCTCACTGCTATTCCAGTACGGCGGTGACATGTACAATGCCGAAGGAACTAAGACGGTGGTCGATGATGAAGCCGGAATCAAGGCGTTCGATGATTATGTAAGATACTTTAATGATTACGGTATTCCTACAATTTACGATTTCGTCAGCCGTTTCAGATCAGGCGAAATGCCTATCGGTGTGGCAGCATATTCGACATATAACACGTTAATGGTATCAGCTCCCGAAATCAGAGGCCTTTGGGACTTCACACTTATTCCGGGAACAGAATATACAAACGAAGACGGAACTACATACATTGACAGATCCGACTTCATTACAGGCTCTGCTACGATGATGATTTCCACCGATGACGAAGAACTTAAGCAGATGTCGTGGGAATTCATGAAGTGGTGGGCTACACCGGATACACAGATTCAGTTCGGTAGAGAAATCGAAGCTTTGCTTGGATCATCAGCCAGATATGCTACAGCAAACAGAGATGCATTCTCAAGCCTTTCATGGTCTGCAGACGATATCGAAGTTTTGAATGCCCAGTGGGATGAAACGGTAGGTATCAGAGAAGTACCCGGCGGATACTACACAGGTCGTCATATTTCAAACGCAATCAGAAAAGTGTTAAATGACAAGGATGACTCACGAGAGACAATCATTGATTACACCATAAAGATTGATGAAGAAATAACGAAGAAACGTAAAGAGTTTGGATTACCGGTATATGGAGAATAAAGAAAAATGAAAGAGTTCTTAAGCAAGTATGTTACCTTAAAGAAACATAATGCGCAGGTAGCATGGAAAAAAGCTAAGCGGTCAAAGATGTGTTATGCATTCTTGGCCCCTTACGCAATACTATTTACAATGTTTTACGTATTCCCCGTAGTTGCTTCCATTTATTTTAGTTTTACTTACTACAATATTTTGGAATCGCCCAGGTTTCTGGCATTGCAAAACTACGTGGCGTTGATACTCGAAGATGATATCTTCCTTACCAGTATCAAGAATACCTTCATGATAGCCATCATAACCGGACCGTTGGGATATATAATGTCATTCCTGTTTGCATGGCTGATCAATGAACTTCCCAGATGGGTTCGATCCGTTGCGGTTATCGTCTTTTATGCACCTTCGATTGCCGGTAACTGTTACGTAATCTTCTCGGTATTCTTCAGAGGTGATGCATACGGATATGTTAACGCATTGCTGATGAACACGGGTATCATTGATACTCCGATACTGTGGCTTATTAATCCCACGTATATGTTACCGATATGTATGCTGGTAATTTTGTGGATGAGTTTGGGAACCGGATTCCTTTCGTTCGTAGCAGGTCTTCAGGGTATTGATAAATCTCAATACGAAGCGGGCTACATGGACGGAATCAAAAACCGTTGGCAGGAACTTTGGTGGATTACACTCCCCAATATGAAACCCATGCTGATGTTCGGTGCCGTAATGAGTATCACTCAGGCATTCGGTGTCTGCGATGTAACGATGGCCCTTTGCGGATATCCCAGTACGGACTACGCAGCACGAACAATAGTAACGCACTTGTTTGACTATGGTTTCACCAGATTTGAAATGGGTTATGCATGTGCCATAGCAACAGTATTATTCCTTATAATGATCCTTTGTAACAAAGCAATTCAAAGTCTGTTAAGAAGAGTTGGAACGTAAATATGAGCAAGAAAAAAGAAAAAGTAGTAGTAGAAAAAGAATATAAGAAACCTATTATTAAGAGAAGAAAGCCCAATCGTTCCGTCGCAGGTGATATAGCATTATACTTCTTCCTGCTCTTGGTTGCTTTCATTATGGCCTTCCCCATTATCTATGCGGTTAGTTCGGCATTGAAGCCTCTGGACGAATTGTTCAAATTCCCGCCCAGAATCTTCGCTCAGAACCCCACATTCGATAATTTCTCGGATTTGTTTGTCACGATGGGCAAGAGCTGGGTTACATTCTCCAGATACCTGTTTAACACGGCATGGATTACCTTTGCCGGAACTGCAGGCCATTTGATTATCGCTTCAATGGGCGCGTTCGTGTTGGCTAAATACGAATTCCCCGGCGGAAATGCTTTCTTCAAACTGGTTACTGTAGCCATGATGTTTACAGGTTATGTAACACAGATTCCCAACTATTTGATTTTAAATAAATTGGGCTGGATAGATACATATTGGGCAATCATTATTCCCGCGTTTGCTTCACCCATGGGTCTGTTCCTTATGAAGCAGTTTATGGAAGGCTTGCCTACATCACTTATTGAAGCCGCAAAGATCGACGGTGCCAATGAGTGGAAAGTATTTACCGGAATTGTTATGCCGAACGTTAAGCCTGCGTGGATGACCTTGATTATCTTCTCTGTTCAGGCTTTGTGGAACAACAAGGCAGCAACATACATTTACTCCGAAGAAAGAAAAACTTTGGTTTATGCACTTCAGCAGATTCAGGCAGGTGGTATTGCCAGAACCGGACAGGGTGCGGCGGTATTGGTTGTTGTTATGGTAGTTCCTATAGCAATATTCATCTTCTCTGAGAGCCAGATACTTGAAACAATGGCCAGCTCAGGTTTGAAAGATTAAGGAGGCGCATATGAGAAAGACATTAAAAAAGATATGTGCATCTGTATGTGCGCTTTTCTTGATAGCAATTATTCCTCTGAGCTCTTTTGCCAGAGACACCAGCTACACATATAACTACGATTATTGGGGTGATGTACAGGATTCCCCCGATGTATACAGTGTATGTAAGGTATTTACCTCATCGGATTTGGAACTCGAACTTAATATGAAGTCTCCTCAGGGACTTACCGTAGTAGGAGATTTGATTTATGTATGTGATACGGGAAATAACCGTATTATCGAAATTTCGAGACCTACGCCCGAGACACTGAAAGTAAACAGAATTATCGATTCCTTTAACGGTGCTGATATTAATACATTTGCTTCACCCATGGATATTCAGGTAAACGCAAACGGTGATTTCTTTATCTGTGATAACGGTAATTCGAGAATAGTTAAGCTTGATAAGGATTTGAATTACCTTATGGAGTTTACGAAACCTATCGATAATACTTTGGATCCTCAGCTGGTATTCCAGCCTACCAAATTATCAATAGATACAGCCGATCGTGTGTACTGTATCGCAACAGGTATTAACAAAGGTTTGATTAAGTACGAAGCAGACGGTACTTTCTCGGGATTCGTAGGAGCTACTCCCGTTACATTCGATTTCCTCGATTATTTGTGGAAAAAGTTTGCAACCCAGGAACAGCGTGCGAAGATGGAATCATTCGTTCCTACTCAGTACGATAACCTTTATATGGACTATGAAGGATTCATATATGCGGTTACCGGATCTCCCGAAACAGCCGACATAAAGAACGGCGATGCCGATGTTATCAGAAAGCTGAACCTTCTTGGTAATGACATTTTGGTCAGAAACGGTGAATGGTTTGTAGTCGGTGATTTGTATATGGGTAACGGCGGCGGTTATTCCGGAGCTTCTTACTTTACCGATGTAACATGCTTTGATAATGATATTTATGTTTGTCTCGACAGAAACCGAGGCAGATGTTTCGGATATGATGATCAGGGCCGTATGGTATTTGCCTTCGGCGGAAACGGAAACATGGACGGTTATTTCAGACGTCCTGCCGCAATCGATCATATGGATTATGACCTGTTCGTTCTCGATGAACTTGATTGTGCGATTACTTTATTCGTATCTACGGAATTCGGTCATTTGGTATATGATGCCATCGATCAGTTCGATGAAGGTAATTATGAAGCTTCCGAAGCTTCATGGAGAAAGGTTAAAGATTTAAACGGAAACTATGACCTTGCATATATCGGAATAGGAAGAGCGCTTCTTCGTCAGGAAAGATACAAAGAAGCCATGGATTATTTCGAATTGAAGTATGATGACGAAAACTGGTCTAAGGCTTACAAACAGTACAGAAAGCAATGGGTTGAAGACCATATAGTTATTATAGTAATAGTAATTCTTGCCGTGTTCTTAATTCCTATGAGCATAGGCAAGGTAAAGTCAATGAAGAGAGAAGTCGAGACGGCAGACATTTTTGTACTCGACGGACCGGATGGAGAATAATATGTTCGCTGCATTAACAAAAAAAGAGACATGGACCAGATATCTTAAATCGCTAAAGTTTGCGTTATACTGCATTTCCCATCCGCTTGACGGCTTTTGGGATTTGACGCATGAAAGACGTGGAACATATGCTGCCGCAAACACGATTTTGATTTTGACGGTTTTAGCCAGAGTATTAAAGCTTAAGTATACGAGCTTTATCTTTATCACAGTATACTGGGAAGATTTGAACATTTTCCTATATATAGCGAGTGTGCTGTTCCCGTTGGCACTGTGGGTAATAGGTAACTGGGCTTTGACGACGTTGTTTGACGGAAAAGGCCGACTGGGGCAGGTATATATGGCATCGTGCTATGCACTTGCACCGTATCCGCTTGTGCAATTCCCGTTGATGATATTCAGTAACTTTGTAACGGTTGACGAAGCAGAATTCTATTCGGTAATAGGTGTGTTGACGCTTATCTATGCTGCCATACTTATTATCGTAGCCATGGGACAGATTCATGAATTTTCTGCCGGCAAGAACCTTCTGTTTACTGTAGCATCACTGTTTGCAATGTTGGTTATGGTATTCATTCTGTTGTTATTCTTCAGTATGATTTCGCAGGGTGTTGCATATTTCATTTCCTTGGGCAAAGAAATGCTGTTCAGGATGTAGTAGGGAGAGGCTATGAAGAAAGAGAAAAAAGTTTTAACTGAAAATCAGGTCGAAAGACGAAACGCGGTTGTGGCTTTCCTGAAGAGCTTGATCTTCCCGACAATACTGGCAGCAATAATCTTAATCGGTGTGTATGTGGTAATCAATTACCAGGAAGCTCAGGATGTTGAAGAAGTTATTCAGCCATATGCTTTTGACGGAAACACAGACCCTGTGGTTTTGGAAAACGACGACATTAAATTTACAATGGATCCCGAAACAACACAGTTTGAAGTGCTGGTTAAATCATCGGGCAAGGTATGGAAGTCAAATCCGGACGGAGCATCAAACGACTCCGCAGCTTTACCGGAAGAAAAAGCAAAGTTGCAGTCAACTCTTGTTATGACATATTCTACCGAGACCGGTTTGGAAACAACTTACAACAGTTTCGGATATTCGATTAATAACGGAATTTATGAAATTGAACGAGGTGATGATTACGTTACCGTTAGTTATTCCCTCGGTGATGTTGCCAAAGAATTCACCATCCCTCCGGTTTGTACCGCAACAGACTATGAAAAATGGTGTGATGCAATGTCAAAGGAAGACTTGAATATCGTTCAGCAGTATTACAAAAAGTACGATATCAACAAGTTGAAGAAAAAAGATAATAAAGAAGAGTTGCTGGCCAATTATCCTATCATGGCTACAGAAGTAATCTATGTACTTCGTGATTCGACCAAGGATAATGTAAAGAAAACCATCCAGAAATGCTTCGAAGGCGCAGGATATACTTACGAAGATTATTTGGCAGATAAAGAATTGGATATGTCCGAAAGTTCATCTGATAAGCCTGTATTCAACGTATCGATGACATACAGACTTGACGGAGACGACCTGGTTGTCGAAATTCCGTTTAACAAGATGGAGTATAAGTCAGAGTATCCTATTTATACATTAACTCCTTTACCGTATTTCGGAGCAGGCGGCGGAGCAGATGAAGGCTACATGCTGGTTCCCGAAGGCGGCGGAGCAATTATTAATTTCAATAACGGCAAAATTTCTCAGAACAGTTATTACGCCAATATTTACGGTTGGGATATGTGCCTTTCAAGAGAAGCAGTGGTACATAATACCAGATCTACTTTTGAAGTATACGGAATATCAAGCGGTGATGATTCGTTCATATGTGTTCTTGAAGGCGGAAAATGCTACGCATCCGTTCAGGCAGATATAGCAGGAAAGAATAACAGCTACAACTACGTAAATGCTATATACAGCGTATGTCAGAGAGAACAGTACGATGTCGGTGATATCGCCAATTCGGAAATCTATAAGTACATTGAAAAATTACCGGATGAGACATTATCGCAAAGATACAGCTTTGTTGACTCACCCGACTATGTTGACATGGCTAAGGATTATGCAGGTTTCCTCCATAACAAGTATGGAAACTACCTGAGCATTAACCAGGATACATCGGTTCCTGTATCAATCGAAATAGTAGGTGCCATTGATAAGGTTAAGCAGATTTGCGGTGTTCCCGTCAGACGTCCTTTGAAATTGACGACGTATAACGAAGCTGCGGAGATGATTACAGAACTCCATAACGAAGGTATGGACAATATGTCGGTCAAACTGACAGGATGGTGTAACGGAGGCGTCAGTCAGAAGTTATTAAAGTCTGCCAGACCGATTTCCGCATTGGGATCAAAGAAAGACCTGCAGAACCTTTCCGATACGGCAAAGAACCTGGGTGTTAACCTATACTTAAACGGTGTAACCCAGTACGAATACAATTCGAACTTACTTAACGGATTCTTCTCTTACAGAGATGCGGCAAAGTTCATAAGTAAGGACAGAGCGGAACTTTATAAATACAGTGCAATAACATATGCAGCCAGAGAAGGTTGGGTCAATTACTTCCTGCTTCACACCGATTTAGCTCAGGAGATGTCGGATAATCTGGTTGAGATTGCAAATAAGTACGGAACGGGCGTTTGTTTCGAAGATGACGGAAAAGACCTGTCTTCCGATTTCTACAGAAAGAAGGTTTATACCAGAGAACAGGTATTAAAGCTTCAGGAAGAGAGATTCAAGGCAATAAACGATTCCGGACAGAAGATGATGGTTAATATGGGTAATGACTACGCAGTTCCTTATGCGAGCATGGTTACCAATATGGACCTTCGCGGAAATGATTATACGATACTTGATGACTGTATTCCGTTCTATCAGCTGGCCATCCACGGATACATAGAATATACCGGAGATCCGATAAATATTTCCGGTAACGACCAGCAGCAGATATTGTATTGCGCAGAGTACGGGGCAGGCTTACAGTTCACTTTAATGAAAGAATCAAGCTTTGCACTTCAAAAAGCTTTGTATACACAGTATTACGGTTCCGAATATGCCGCATGGCATGACAGAATGATGGATATATACACCAGATACAATAACGAACTGGGTCATGTATATAATCAGGAAATGACTGATCATGACAATCTGAGCACCACATTGTCATGCACATCATATGCAGACGGAACAAAGGTTTATGTCAATTACGATTACGCCGATGCCGAGGCAGACGGTCTAGTAATTCCCGCCAGAGACTATCTGGTAGTCAGATAATTAGGTAGAAAGGAAAAATGCTATGAAGAAAAACAAAAAATTAGCCGGTCTTTCAAAGCGTAAGGCCATAGCCGGATACCTATTTATCTCACCTTTTATTATTGGTTTCCTGGTATTTATGATTAAGCCCCTTGCTCAGTCATTGTACATGAGTTTTACGGAGGTTGAACTCGGTTCCGGCATGTTTAATCCTGTTTGGACAGGGTTGGAAAATTTGAAATATGCATTCAGGGTTGACCCTGATTTTACCCGTTTACTGGTAGAAGAATTGACCAGAATGATGATTTACTCATTGGCAATCATCGTATTCAGCTTTTTCGTTGCCTTGATACTTAATCAAAAGTTCAAGGGACGTGCGCTGGTTCGTGCCGTATTCTTCCTTCCCGTTATTTTGTCTTCGGGTGTTATTTTGGGACTTGAAACAGATAACCAGTTAATGGCTACGCTGGCTCAACAGATTGAAGATGTAACGAGCGGTATCAGTATTACGGACGCTCTCGAAGAAATATTGAGAGCAATGGATATAGGTACCAGAGCCTTTGAAAAGGTCTTTGAAATCATAGACAATATCTATGATGTAGCCATTGCATCCGGTATTCAGATTATTATCTTCCTTTCAGGTTTGCAGACTATTTCATCCAGCATGTATGAAGCTGCGGATATCGAAGGATGTACCAAATGGGAGAGCTTGTGGAAGATTACATTCCCTATGATCAGTTCAATGTTCCTTGTTAACTGGATTTATACGGTTATTGATTTCTGTATGCGTTCGGATAACGAGGTTATCGAAAAGATTCAGAGAGTAATGATAGACGAAATGAGATACGGACGAGCTTCGGCAATGTCGTGGGTATATTTCCTGGCAGTGCTTGCATTCGTCGGAATCACCTCATTTTTGATTTCCAAGGAGGTATACTATTATGACTAAAGAAAAGGTTAGGAAGAATAGTGACTTCTGGGTTAGAAATAAAAAATCCGGTGGCTATTTATTAAAGAAAAAGATTACATCGGTGCTTGTCAGCATCTGCAGATTCATCCTTTTGTTCGGTTTGTGTTTCCTGATTCTGCAGCCGATATTTAACAAGATTTCTGTCAGCTTCATGACAGAGGAAGACTTGTTCAATCCTATTGTTATTAACATTCCGGAGCACTTTACCACGGAAAACTACAAGATGGCTTCGGACATCATGGATTATCCTCACGGAATAGTTAATTCACTGGTTATCTCAATAACGATAGCAATTTTGCAGATTGCTGTATGTACATTGGTTGGATACGGATTTGCCAGATTTAAATTCCCGTTAAAGAATTTCTGGTTTGCCTGCGTTATGATGGTAATCCTGATTCCGCCTCAGACAATAGCAAGTTCCCTGCACCTGCATTTCAGATTTTTTGATATACTTGGTATATTTAAACTGATTACGGGTGACACGATTAACCTGAGAGGTTCGGTACTTCCGTATTATCTGATGAGTGCCGGATGTATGGGATTGAAGAACGGGCTGTATGTATACATGATTCGTCAGTTCTTCAGAAATATCCCTTATGACCTTGAAGAAGCAGCATACGTTGACGGTTGCGGAATGATGAAGACTTTCTTGAGAATCATGCTTCCCGAAGCAAAGCCGATTATTACATCATGTTTCCTGTTCTCATTCGTATGGCAGTGGACAGACGGTTTCTATTCAAAGATGTTCCTGGGAACCACAACCTTGGTTAGTACATCACTTGCCAGACTGGTTGACAGCTTAGGCGCGTACATCCAAAGAATTTCGGGTATCAAGACTACGGTTTCAATCGCATATTCAAACTGTATTCTGGCTACAGGTACATTGATGATTGTTATGCCTCTTATTATTCTCTACCTGTTCGCACAGCGTTCATTCGTAGAAAGCATAAGCAGTACCGGTATCAAAATGTAAATATTCTTATAAAGAGGACGGGATTTTCCCGTCCTCTTTGTTGTTTCTGCCGATGAAACAATAGCAAAAAGCAAATTTTACATAGCAAAAATTGATTAGTTAGGCAAAACTTGCAATGGTATGTTATACTATATAATTGATATGAGTGAAGATTTCCGTTTATCCGGAATCAAGCTTATAAATAAGTGAGTCGAGGAATTCACTTATTCATCTTAATAAAGGAGGAAAAAAGATGAAAAAGGCTATGACAAAGAAAGTTTTAGCTGCTGTTACAACTGCTGCAATGGCTATGAGCGCTGTTGCTTGTGGTGGTGCTGATACAGCTGCTACAACAACTCCTGCTGCTGACACACCCGCAGCAGACACAACAACTGCAGCAACTGATACTGCTGAAGCAGAACCTGCAGCAGACGAAGCTGACGCTGAAGAGGAGGTTTCTCCTTACACAGTTATCACAGATGCTGACGGTAACGCAATCGACTTGGGCGGCATGGAAATCATTATCCGTGACTGGTGGTCAGGTGATCCCGCAGAACCCGCTAACGATTATGAAGAAGCTCGTGACGAATGGAGAACATGGATCCAGGAGACATACAACTTCACAATCAAAGAGCAGGCTATTTCTGACTGGGGTTCAGCTCCTCAGGATTTCGTAGACTACGTTACAACAGGTGGTGACGATGTTAACTATGTATTCGTTCTTCGTAACGACCCTGCAATCGTTTCTGCTATGTCTAACGACTTAATGTACGACCTTTCTACACTTGACTGCTTAGATTTCTCTGCAGACAAGTTCCAGAAGAACAAGACACATGAAATGTACTCTGTAAACGGAAAGATCTGCTGCACATTCGCAGGACCTTCTGAAGCACGTACAGGTGTATTCTTCAACAAGAGATTATTAACAGAAGCTGGTATCGATCCTGAAAGCATTTATGATATGCAGGCTGACGGCTCTTGGACTTGGGATAAGTTCGATGAGTTAATGGGTCAGGTTCAGAGAGATACTGATAACGATGGTGTTGATGATGTTTACGGTTTGACACTTAACGAATCAGTTATGACAGACCAGGCAGTTATCTCTAACGGCGGATCTTACGTTGGTAAGGGTAGCGATGGTAAGTACTTCTACAACCTTGAAGCTCCTGAAACTCAGGAAGCTCTTGAGTGGTGTGTAGATATGTACACAAAGTATGATAATCATGATCCCGAAGGTGCTGAATGGGATTACTACAAAGAAGAGTTCATCAACGGTGGTGCTGCATTCATGGTTGAACAGGAATATGCTGGTACACCCGGTAACTTCTTGATTGATATGGAAGATGAAGTTGGTTTCGTAATGTTCCCGAAGGGACCTCAGTGCGATACATACCTCAACGTTTGGGATAACAACCCTCATGCAATCCCTGCTTGCTACGATGCAGACAGAGCTTGGAAGATCGCATTCGCATGGAACCTCTTTACAGATCAGCCTGCTGGATACGAAGATTACAACGGATATTTGTCAACAGCTCGTCAGGGCGTTTTTGATGAAAGATCCGTTGATGAAACAATCACAATGATGTCTAGCGCAGAGCATGGTACAATCGCATTCCACGGCGTTATTCCTAACCTTAAGTCCGGTGAAGAATTGACATGGAATATTGGTCCCAATGCTGACGTTGCAGCTTGCACAGAAGCTATTGCAGCTACATGGCAGGCATACGTTGACGAAGCTAACAAATAATCAACCGATTATTATATAGCTTTATTGTTCTACTAATGATAGTGGACGGTGTTTTTCCGGGCACCGTCCACTTTTTACCGCTATTTTTAGGGTATTTTTTACTAAAAAAGGACACGAGACAGATAATGAAATCATTTCTAGGCAAAAAATTGAATATTGTTCTTTGCATGTTAATGATTTCATTAACTTGTGTTTCCTGTGCCGAAAAAGAGCCGGAGCCTTTGATTGTGGTAGATACACAACCGGATGCGGTTACCTATAATCTCGTTGCTGCTGATAAGGGCGAGGTAGTTTTATCACAGAATTTGAGTTGTAACTACGTTCAGACGAAACAGCAGGAAGTATCTTTCACCTCGGGAGGCAAGATAGTAGATAAAGTCTATGTTCGCGAAGGTGACAAGGTTAATGTCGGCGACTTACTGGTAGGCTTGGAACTCGGAGATATCGAGGAGAGAATAGCCGACCTGCAGTATACGATTGATAGGAACACATTGAAACTCGGCTACCTTGACAAAGCCGAGGAATTTGACTACACGAATTCATATTATCAGTATGTTTACGATTCCAAGATGGAAGAGGAAGACGTTAAAAAATGGGAAGAGCGTGATGAACAAATCGCGCAGAATTACCAATATCAGAGAGAAGATTTGGAAGATACTTTGGAGTTCGATAAGAAGGAACTCGATAAGTTAAAAAGTGAATTTGCAAACAGTACAATACGTGCGACGATGTCGGGTGTTGTTTATTCAATAGAAAAGAATTTGGAAGGATCAACGGCTAAAAAGGGTGAAGTCATTATGACAATTGTAGATAATGCAAATGGCCTTTTTGAAACGGAAATTCCGGGATTGACGGAGTTTATCTCCGACGGAGATGTTTTGTCGTTGTCTGTGGCGTACGGAACCGGAAAAGGTAATTATGAAGTTGTTCCGTATAATATTTCAACATGGGGTGAAAAACAGCTGTTTTCAATACTGGAGGCCCCGGAAAATTCCACGTTGGAAGTCGGAACGGGCGGAACCATAAAAGCCTGTGTTGACAGAAGAGAGAATGTTTTAAGAGTACCTACTTCCGCAATATACGAAGCGGACGGCAAGTACTATGTTTATATGCTTGATGAAAAGAATATGCGTCAGGTCAACTTTGTTGAAGTCGGCCTGTACGGTGATTCGTATGTGGAGATAACCGCCGGATTATCCGACGGAGACATGGTGGTAAAACGTTAGTATCATGAGAGTTCAAAAGAATTTGAACAAATTAATAGCGTTAAGTCTTGTGGCTGCACTTGCTTTGACAGGATGCAAAGAAGAAACAGCGGATGTTTCCGATATTGTTTTGGTCGAGCCTGTAAATGTGCAACAGTCCTTTGACTATGTTACATACAGAAACCTGTATGATGTCGATATTTTTTCGTCTGTAATTGCGCCTTCCGTAACGGAATATTCATTTTCGGATAATCAGACGTTTAAAAAGTTCGGAGCGTCTCCGGGCACAACAGTCAGTGCCGGTGATGTGTTGGCATATTCCGATACTCTGTCAATCGACAAACAGATAAAGGATTTGAATAAGAGCTTAACCAAACTTGAAGAAGATACCGCAGATGATATATATGACCTTAATGTAGCTATCGCTGACGGAAAGGATGCACAGTATGAGGCCGGGGAAAAACTCAATGAGATGTATGAGTGGGAGCCCGATCAGGCTGACGAAGCTGCATACAAGCAGTGGGAAAAGATGTTTATGGGTCCTGAGGGAGCTTATAAGCGTACGCTTATGAACGTCGACAGACAGGAACAGGCATTAAAAGAAAAGCAGGAATATTATGATCTCGAGCATGCCTATAAGGAAGGCCAGATTGCGAGACTTCAGGATAAGATAAATGATGCTTCCGTTATTTCCAAGGAAAGCGGAGAAGTAGTTGCAGCGAATTTCTATTTTGACGGCGATTACATTCCGAAGGATATGCCTGTAATAGCTATCGGTGATACTTCGGTTAAGATACTGCGTACCGATTATATTTCTAAAAGCACCATAACCAAAGCGCTGGATGTATATGCAGTAATTAACGGAAAACGCTATGAAGTTGATTATGAGCCTATGGAGGCAGATGAATACAGCAGACTGACGGCTCAGGGAGAAACCGTATATACCACTTTTCATGTTGTTGACCCTGACGGAACTACCAAGATGGGAGATTATGCGGTCATAGTTGTGCTGAATGATTACAGAGAAAATGTATTGACGATTCCCGAGGATTCGTTGTTCAAGGAATCGGATTCTTATTATACTTATCTTTTTGACGGTGAAAACAGCACCTATACTTCGGTTGAAATCGGAATGCGTGACGGAACGTATGCCGAAGTTCTTTCGGGATTGTCCGACGGTGACAGGGTTCTGTCCGAAACCAATCCGAAAAAGGGAGCAAATAAGGCGCAGCTTTCAATGGGAATGTGCTGCAACAATTATGATACTACGGGCTTTTTGTATTATCCCTTCAGTGAATGGCTGACAAACCCTGCAGACAGCGGAACTTCGTACGTCAGCGAAATACTTGTTTCCGATAACGAGATAGTCACAAAGGGACAGGTTGTTGCAAAGGTCGAGGTAGTGGCGGATTCCATCGAAAAGGAAAGAATTTCGCGCGAAATATTAAGACATCAGGAAAGACTGGTTACTGCTGTTCAGAAGCAGGCTGAGAACGAAGCGGCCAAGAAAATAGACAGATCGGTTGATCAGGACGTTCGAGAACATACACAGGCTATCGAGGATTTGTCCGAGGAGCTTGACGAAATGAACAATTATTCCGGAATTATTGAAATCAAAGCGCCGTATGACGGAATTATTACGGATGCCGGTGAACTTGAAAGCGGAGATTTGATATATGAAGATTCAAAGCTGGTTCAGATTTCGGATTATTCATCATGCTACATTATTGTCAGTGATGAAAACAATCAGCTTTCATATGGAGATGAAGCCGTAATAACCTATCAGGATTCGTCTCAGACGAATATTTCCGTTACGGGTACCGTGGTTACTGTCGGCGATACTTCTTTATCAAATGAAATGAACAACGAATGGGCACTTATTTCGGTTCCCATGGAGGAACTGGAGGGCTTTAGTGTAGCGGCTTTGTCGGCTACCAATTCCGGCAGATGGGACAGAGCATCGGTAAAGGTCAGCATTCAAACTCGAAAGATGGATAATGTCCTGCTCATTCCAAAGAATGCCGTAACCAAGTATTCAGACAGTTTTTACGTAAATGTTTTAGACGATGACGGAACAGTCAGGAAGATTACATTCCTGCCGGGTGGTTCCGATCAGACAAATTATTGGGTCGTTGAGGGACTCAGTGAAGGTATGACAGTATGCTGGGAATAATGCTACTCAAAATGTGGCATAAGCGATGGATGAACCTAAGCCTTCTTTTGGGCTGCGTTCTTCTGATCGGTATGGTTGTAAGCTTCCCCTTGTATCAAAAGGCGGCTTACGACAGAATGCTGCAGGATGAATTCAGAAATTACATATCGAGTGAAGGAACCTATCCTGCAATTCACAACTTCAGAGCAGTTTCCATGCGTGAAAAAGGCGGCGGAACCATACTGAAGCTCGAAGAATTCGTAGATTCTCTCGATGAACTTTTGGGAGTTACGAATAGAGAGAACATCTATTACTATACAGTTCAGTCATCGGAAATTGCATCCGACATGAACAGACAGGATGCCAGCAACCTCTCTCTTTCCATGGGCGGAATTTCCGACTTGGAAAATCATGCCGAACTTTTGTCCGGAGAGATGTTTTCGGAAAAGGGAACGGATGCTGAAGGTCGTATAGAAGTAGTTATTGATCAACAATGTATGGTGACCCAGGGCCTGCTTGTCGGTGAAAGCCTTACCTTTAAATCATTGAGAGATTCTGAAGGCAATCCGATTAGTGTGGTTATAAAGGGAGTATTTAATAAAGCCGGTGACGATCCTTATTACTGGCAGATGCAGGAGCATGAACTTGAGAACGTTCTCCTTATGAACTTTGATGTCTTCAGAGAGAAGTTTACGGGTGAAAATGCCGGCAGATACACAGTTACCAGCAATTTTTATTCACTTTTCAATTATGAAGACATTAAGTCGGAGCAGATTGATCAGATTTTGTCTCAGACTACATATTTGACTGAAAAGAGTAAGTACAGATCCGTACTTCGCCCTCCGGTTTATGTTGATCTGATTACCGAATACAATAAAAAAATCAACAGAATTTCGGCTACACTTTTGATTTTGCAGATACCTGTTCTAGTTATGCTGGCAGCGTTCCTTTTGATGATTTCGGGCCAGATGTACGAGATGGAAAAGAACGAAATTTCCGTTATCAAATCAAGAGGAAGCTCGCGTGGGCAGATATTCAGGCTCTACTTATATCAGGGCTTGGTATTGACTGCGGCGGGTGCTTTGATAGGTATTCCGCTCGGAGCGGTATTTGCAAAGATGCTCGGAGCTGTCAGCAATTTCCTTGATTTTGATGTCAGCAGATCGCTTGAAATTACTTATACCAAAGAAGCATTTGTGTATGCACTTTGCGCCATAGGTGTTACCTTGATGAGCTTAACCATTCCGGCGATCAAGCACAGCAAGGTATCGATTGTTAATTTGAAGCAATCAAGAGTAATAAAGAAAAAGAGCTGGTGGCAGAAGTTCTACATAGATATTTTGTGCCTCGGCGTCTCCCTGTACGGATATTATAATTTCCACAGAAATATGACACAGGTGTCAGGAACTGTTCTTTCGGGGCAGAGTCTCGATCCGCTTTTATACATCAGTTCGTCTTTGTTTATTGTAGGTATGGGTCTTTTGTTCATAAGACTCCATCCGTACATAGTTAAACTGATATATACGATAGGAAAGAAGTTCTGGAAGCCGGCAAGTTATATTTCCTTTATGGAATCAATTAAGTCAGGAAACAAAATGCAGCTTATTATGCTCTTTTTGATTATGACGGTTTCCCTCGGTATGTATCATGCGACGGTTGCTCGTACCATTTTGGACAATGCGGTGTCCAACGTGTCGTATGCCGACGGAGGCGATGTCATTATTTTTGAAAAATGGCCTGCCGTTACCGATTCATCCGGTGTTCCTACGGGTGATTTTGTAGAACCTGATTTTACGAAGTATAACAATCTGGATGCAGCGTCTGCGTTTACCAAGGTCTATTACGATGAGGCCGGATATATTTCGAACGGCAAAAATGACAGACAGATAGTAAAAATCATGGGTATTCATACAAAGGAATTCGGACAGATGACATCAATGATGGATTCACTGAACGAAAAGCCTTACTACGAATATCTGAACGAACTGGCTGTTGAGTCTTCGGGTGCTCTTGTTTCCAGAAATTTCAATACCTTGCTCGGATACGAGATAGGTGATTCGGTTTATGTAAAGAATTCCTACGGCAAAGATGTTGCCGTTAAAATTGTGGATTTTGTGGATTATTTCCCGACCTACGCACCTACGGTAACCGATATTGGGCCTGACGGAAATCCCATAACGCAGGACAGATATTTGCTTGTTACTCATTACGAACTGACGAAGGGAAAGTTCGGACTCATGCCTTATGAAGTGTGGGTTAAGGCCAAAGAAGAAGCCAATACTTCGGACATTTATGACTGGATTGAAGAAAATGATGTTCGAATTAAAAAATACATTAACAGGAACGATGACCTCAAAGATACCATGGAAGATCCTCTTTTGCAGGGAACAAACGGTGTCCTTACCATGAGCTTTATCGTCACTATTTTGTTATGTGCGGTAGGATACTTAATTTACTGGATTATGTCCATTAAAGAAAGAGAATTGATTTTCGGTGTTCTTCGCGCCAGCGGTTTTCACAAGAGAGAAATCATTCACCTGATTTTGAACGAACAGATTTTCAGCGGTATTTTACCTGTTATTGCAGGTATAGGAATTGGATCGCTTTCGTCAGTAATGTTTGTTCCGATTATTCAACTTTCATATGCTTCATCGACTCAGATACTGCCGATGCGACTGATAGTTGATACTAATGACCTGATTCGACTTTACGGAGTAATCGGAGCCGTAATGCTTGTTTCGATAGTAGTACTTATAGCATTGTTGTTCCATATGAATGTAACCAAAGCGCTTAAACTCGGTGAGGAATAATGTCTGATATAGTTATTAAAGCCAACAACATAATAAGGTCCTTTCCGACGCCCGAAGGAGAGTTTATGGCTCTTAAAGGGATTAACGCCGAATTGCCCAAAGGGAAGTTTATTATTCTGAAGGGACGTTCGGGATCCGGCAAGACGACACTTATGAATATCTTAAGTACCCTTGATTCGCCTACGAGCGGAAGCGTTTTGATTGAGGGCAGAGATGTCAGTACTTTTTCGGAAAATGAAAAGGAAAACTTCAGACGAAAGGAAATGGGGTTTGTATTTCAGTCCGTATCACTTATTCCGTCCCTGAATGCATTTCAAAATGTCGAATTTTCGATGAGAATGGCCGGAATGAAGATTAATAAGGAAACGGATAAACGTGTTGAAGAATGCCTTCGACTGGTAGGTCTTCATAATCGTATGACGCACATGGGCGCGGAGATGAGCGGCGGTGAGATGCAGAGAGTTGCCGTGGCCAGAGCTCTTGCGCACAAACCCAAGATTCTTTTTGCCGACGAACCTACGGCTGAACTTGATTCGGCTATGGCGGCACATGTTACCGAAGTATTTAAGCATATGAGTAAAGAAGAAGGCATCACGGTACTGATGACTACACATGATGTGGGTTTGATGGGGGCCGCTGATATGATTATCGAGCTTGAAAGCGGAGAAAGAATTAATGCCTGAAAATGTTAATGACAATGACCTGATGGTTAAGGCAGAGGGCCTTGTCAAAATTTATAAAACTAAAGAGACGGAAGTTCTGGCATTGCAGGGGCTTGACCTGGAGGTATATAAAGGCGAGCTGACAGCAATGATCGGTAATTCGGGTTCGGGTAAATCAACATTTCTGAACATGATAGGAGGACTGGACCGACCTAGTGCCGGAAAACTATGGGTTGACGGTCAGAACCTTTTCACCATGTCGGAAAAAGAATTGGTTACCTACAAGAAGGCTACGGTAGGTTTCGTATGGCAGAATAACGGACGAAACATGCTTCCGTACCTGTCTTCTTTGGAAAACGTAATGATGCCGATGAACCTGTCCGGAGTCAAAGATAAAAGAACCAAGGCTCTGGAATTATTGGAAATGGTCGGAATGTCCCACAAAAAAAGTTCAAGGATGAATATGCTCTCGGGCGGTGAGCAGCAGAGAGTCGCAATAGCCATAGCTTTGGCCAATTCACCGAAACTTTTGTTGGCGGACGAACCTACCGGATCCGTTGATGTCGGAACAGCCAACTACATCTTTGATGTATTTTCGGAACTCAACAGACAGGGGCAGACAATTTTGATTGTTACTCATGATATGGCACTGTCCAAGAAGGTTAGGCGTGTTGTAGCGATACGAGACGGCAAAATCAGTTCCGAGCGAATACTTAAAGAGCAGTATGCCGACAGAGTCAAGGAAACGAATATTGATTGGAGATCACTCGATACACAGGATGAATATGCAATCCTTGACAAAGCTCATCGTGTTCAGCTCCCGCAGGAGCTTTTATCAGAGATGAACTTAACGGATAACAAAGTCAAAGTCTCTATTAAAAACGGTGAAATTATTATTAGTAAACCTACTAACAATGAGGGAGAGTAACAATGTCAGTAAAAGCAACAAATCCTATACTTTCGGGGTTTTATCCCGATCCTTCCATCTGCGCCGCAGGTGATGATTTTTATATCGTAAATTCTTCGTTTGCATATTTCCCGGGACTTCCCATTATGCACAGTAAAGATTTGGCTAACTGGGAACAGATCGGAAATGCACTTACCAGAAATTCACAGTTACCTTTGGGGGATGATGAAGTTTCAAGAGGTCTTTTTGCACCCACTATCAGATACAACGACGGTACATTCTATATTATTTGTACCAATATCGACAGAGGAGGTAACTTTATAGTTACGGCCGAAGACCCCAAGGGACCGTGGTCTGAACCTCATTACATTAAAGACGCACAGGGCATTGACCCGTCACTTTTCTTTGATGATGACGGCAAATGCTATTATATCGGAACGCATCCCAATCCCGCAGGATGCAGATATGACGGTGACTGGTATATTTATATACAGGAAATCGACATCGAAAAATTCGAATTAAAGGGCAAACCCATCGACGTGTGGAACGGTGCCATGAGAGGTGTTCATTGGCCCGAGGGTCCTCACCTTTATAAAATAGATGACTATTACTACATCATTCACGCAGAGGGTGGAACGGGACCGGATCACGCAATATCCGTAGCTCGTTCAAAGGAAGTGTTCGGACCTTACGAACAGAATTTTAAGAACCCCATTTTTACACACAGACATTTGGGACGCAGATTCCCGATACAGTATGTAGGACATGCGGATCTCGTTCAGACGCGTAACGGTGAATACTACATGGTTATGCTGGCTACCAGACCGATTAACGGATATACGACCATGGGCAGAGAAACATTCCTGGCCAGAGTCGTGTTCGAAGAAGGATGGCCGGTAGTAAATCCCGCTGTAGGAATGCTTACGGGACAGGTGGTCATTAATCTGCCCGAATATACACCTGAGGAAGGTGCATTTATTCCGGGACAGGATCAGCATTACGAATTTACCAAAATGACAGAGCTTTCACCGGCATTTATGACGCTTAGAAATCCCGAAGAGGGTTATTACAATTTGAGCGAAGAGGGATTAAAGCTCCGTTGCAGAAAGAATGCATACAATATGCTGTGCCTGCGTCAGGACTGCCATGTATTTGAGGCTGTATGCGTTCTCCATTCGGATGAACTGTTCCAGGGAGCCAAGGGCGGACTGATGCTCTTCCAGTCTGATAAATATAATTTAAGATTGGAATTTGCAGGCTGCAAGGGAACCGTTATTTTAACTCGTGACGGTGTTGAAGAAAAAATAACCTCTATGATGGTTGCCGAGGATTGTGTTACACTTTATATAAGCGTAAAGGGCCTTATGGCTTCTTTGTTCATAGGAACAGGAAACAAGGTAGAAGCGTTGGTAAAGAATCTCGATATTTCCGAACTTTCTACCGAGGTTGCAGGCGGTTTTGTAGGCTGTACGGTCGGAATTTACGCTTCGGGAAATGATGAAGTAACAGATGATACATACGCTTGCTTCAAGTCATTTTCATACAGACCCGTTAAACAGTGATTTAGTGCTTTGAAAGGATAAAAGATGTTACCGGTCAGATTTCATTTACCCGGATTAAGGTATAATTTCCCTCTGAATATGTTCTGGGTCAGCCTGATGAAGGCTCATCCCGAGTATTTCAGGGAAGGTGTGGAGATAGGTTCGTTTTTCGGAACGTTTCCGTATTCTTTATGGAACGGCGGACGATTGATTGCTTATGATCAATGCGACACCACATTCGTGCGTAACGTTATAAAGAATATAAACGGAGCAGGAATTCCGGTTCGTTATACCTTTACCAATCCTCTCCTTACCGAAGACGACTTGAAAGATCCCTTCTGTAATTTCTGCATGGATGAAGCTAATAACGGAATGAATGAAGTTATGATAGTTTCACCCATTTTGGAGCAGTATTTAAGGGAGAAGTATCCGAATTTCAAGTACAACAGTTCAACCTGTAAAGAAATCAAAGATGTTGATGAACTGAATGCGGAATTGAACCGCGATTATAATTATGTGGTTTTGGATTATAATCTCAACAATCATTTTGAACTTTATGATGGACTTGAGCACAAAGAAAAATTGGAGATACTGATAAATGCCTGCTGCGAACCCGGATGTAAACGAAGGGGAGAGCATTACAGACAGATTGCGAAGAACCAGAGAATTATCATGCAGAATCATTTGCTTCCCAAAGAAAAACAGATACCGCTTATTCCCTGGGAGTGCAAATACGGAGATTTTAATAACATTTACACGATTCGCGATTACCCCACTTACGTTTCACCCGAGGCGATATACGAAAAATATCTTCCGATGGGCATCAATAACTTTAAGATTGAAGGACGTGCCGGATATTTGTTCAGCCTGATAGATACATATTGTCATTATATGTTAAAGCCCGAATATGCCGGAAATGCCAGATTGCAGTTAATCCGTAACCTGGAAAAGTCAAATATCTTTACAATCGGCAAAGTACGCCCGTCGAAATGGCCCTGATTATAGGAGTTATATGAGCAAAACAGTTTACTGGCATCTTCCCGGGTTTTGTGTCAATTTTTATCTCAATCAGATAATACTTAACCTGATGAAGGAATACCCGGACAAATTTAATGACGGATATAAGATAGGCAGTGTATACGGAACTTTCCCGGGAGCTATTTGGAACGGGGGACGTGCTGTATTCGGTCTTTCCTCCAAAGAAGACATGAAGAAAATACTGTCAACCTATGAAAAATATGACACACCTGTCAGATTCACGTGGACAAATTCCCTTCTTACCGAAGAACATTTGAACGATACATATTGCAACCAAATTATGAAACTGGCCGACAACGGACGAAATCAGGTCCTCGTTAATACGGATGTTTTGGAAGATTATTTGAGGGAAAAATATCCTAATTACAAATTTATCTCATCAACGACAAAGCGAATAACCGATTTATCGGACTTTCAAAAAGAACTTCAAAAGGATTATTTTATGGTTGTTCTTGACTATGATCTTAATCATGATGAAGATGTTCTCAAATCGCTTGAAAGTGAAGCGTCTCGGGTTGAGATACTGGTTGATGAAATATGTTTTCCCAATTGCCCGAAGAGAAAAGCTCATTATGCGGATGAATCTTTGATGCAGTTGAATTTTGAAAAGGGAACTACCTTTGACTGCCCGAATCGTAAAACAGTTCCTTCTTTTGCAGAGTGCAAAAAGCGCCCTGCCTTTATCTCAAAGGAAGAAATTAAAAGTTACATCGACCGCGGGTTCGAAAATTTTAAGCTCGTAGGCAGAGGGCTTCCCAAAGAAATGGTTCTCGAATCGTATCTTTACTATTTGGTAAAGGATGAATACACTGAATTTATTAAAGACAAAATAGACAAAGCATTCGCCGGTATCTATAGGGGTACCAAACGATAAAGCAATGTAAAAATGCTCATCCGTATTGTTGCGGATGAGCGTTTTGTATTTATAGCAAAATATGAGCTGCTATTTCGCACAAAAAACCATATATGAACCGAAGGTATTCTGTTAAAATATGTTCATAAGCAAAAACAAAATATGTGATTCAGGAGGAAAACATTATGTCATTTATCACTATCGGAATAATTGTTGTAGCGATTATCGCGTTTTTGGCTATTCTGGCGAGCGGTTATGTAAAAGCGCCCCCCGATAAAGCTTATATCATTTCGGGATGGAAAAGAGAGCCGAAGATTCTGATCGGACGTGCCGGAATCAAGTTTCCTTTTCTTGAAAGAAAAGATACCCTGGTATTAAAGCAGATCAGTATCGATATAAAGACCAACGGTTATGTTCCCACGCTTGATTTCATCGGTGTTGATATTGATGCCGTAGCGAAGGTCAGAGTGAAGACTGATCCTGAAGGAATCAAAATCGCCATGAAGAACTTCCTTAACATGGATGAAAAGAGCATTATTATGGCTCTGACCGATTCCCTGCAAGGTAACATGCGTGAAATAATCGGTACCGTTAAGCTTAAAGAACTCAACACAGACCGAAAGAAATTCGGTGATGAAGTTCAGGAAAAAGCTCAGAAGGATATGAATGCCCTCGGTATTGAAATTATTTCCTGCAACATTCAGAAGATTGAGGATGAAAAGGGCCTTATCATTGCATTAGGTCAGGACAACATGTCTCAGATTCAGAAGGATGCTTCCATTGCAAAAGCTCAGGCTGATAAGGATGTTGCCATTGCCGAAGCCGAAGCCAAGAGACTGGCCAATGAAGCTCAGGTAGCTGCAGAAACGGAGATTGCTTCAAAGCAGAACGAATTACGTATTCGTCAGGCAGAATTAAAGAGAGAATCCGATGTTAAGCAGGCTGAAGCCGATGCCGCATATGAGATTCAACAGCAGGAACAGCGAAAGACAATCGAGATTACGACAGCCAATGCTAACATTGCAAAGCAGGAACGAGAAATCGAACTTAAGCGTAAAGATGTTGAAGTAACCGAGCAGACTTTGGAAGCAGAAATTAAGAAGAAGGCCGAAGCTGAAAAATTCGCACGTCAGCAGAGAGCCGAAGCTGATTTGTTTGAACGTCAGCGTAAGGCTGAAGCTGAAAAGTTCGAAAAAGAAAAAGAAGCAGAAGCACGTAAGGTTCAGGCTGAGGCAGACTTGTTTGCAAAGGCTCAGGAAGCCGAAGGTATCAGAAAAGTCGGTGAAGCAGAAGCTGCAGCCATTGAAGCCAAAGGTATAGCAGAAGCCGAAGCTCTTGAAAAGAAAGCCGAAGCCATGAAAAAATACGGTCAGGCTGCCATGGTGGAAATGATAGTTAAGGCTTTGCCCGAAATGGCCGGTGCCATTGCCAAACCTCTGGAGAACATCGATAAGGTTACTATTATTGACGGTGGAAACGGAAGTAACGGTGTAAGTAACGTGGGTTCCTATGTTCCCGGAGTGCTTGCGCAGACCATCGAAACCATCAAGGAAGTAACCGGACTTGATATCGTAGATATTATGAAGGCTAACACATATGATGCTAAGGTTACCAGAAACATCAATGTAACCGGATTGGAAAACACGGATTCTGCCGACAAGGTTGCTGCAAAAACAGCTGCAATAGTCAAGGAAGCCATTGCTTCGGAAGAAGATAAGTAATATTAAGGAGTCGTTGGGATATACCGGCGACTCCTTTTCCTTCGCGATAATCCTTTCTTTTTCTTGTACAATGTGAAAAAACGGATATAATGTTAGTCGGAGGAAACATTTATGTATGAATTGGATTTTTCTAAACCTATAAATATATTTTTCTGCGGAATCGGCGGAATCAGTATGAGTGCACTTGCCGAAGTTTTATTGGATGCAGGATTTAAAGTATCGGGTTCCGACAGAGCAGAGAGTGATTTGACCAAAAAGCTTTCGAAAAACGGCGCGCAGATTTTTATCGGACAAAAGGGCGAGAATATATCTGCCGATATTGAAGTATTCGTATACACCGCAGCCATACATAAGGATCATCCCGAATATCAAAAGGCCGAAGAATTGGGTATTCCCATTTTGACCAGAGCCGAACTTTTGGGACAGATGATGAAAAACTACAAAACACCCATAGGAATTTCGGGAACTCACGGCAAAACCACGGTTACATCAATGGTTTCGGAGATTTTGATGGGAGCAGATACCGACCCTACACTTTTGGTCGGCGGAATATTGGATTCGATTGACGGAAACTTAAGAATCGGTCATTCGGATTTGTTTGTTACCGAGGCATGCGAATATACCAACAGTTTTTTGAGCTTTTTCCCGAAAATATCTGTTATTTTGAATGTTGAAGAAGACCATTTGGACTTCTTTAAAGACATACATGACATCAGGAATTCATTCAATCGATTTGCACTTCTTCCGCCCAAAGACGGCGCGGTCATCATAAACGGTGACATGGAAGGATTTGACGTGGTGACACGTAACGTCAGTGCAGACATCATTACCTTCGGTGAAAAGAATACAAATGATTATTCCGCAAAGGATATACATGTTGATGATGACGGAAAGCAGGTATTTACCGTAGTTAAAGGTGATTGTCTTGATGAATTTAAGCTGTCCGTTCCCGGTAAACACAATGTACTTAATGCATTATGTGCCATAGCGGTTGCGGATTATCTTAATGTTGACCGCGAGGTGACGAAGAAAGCGTTGCTTTCGTTCAGAGGGGCCGAGAGACGTTTTGAGTATAAAGGCGAACTGAACGGAATAGAAATATACGATGATTACGCGCATCATCCGTCGGAGATAGCGGCTACTCTTTCGGCAGCAGCATCCGTTAAACATAATAAGCTTTGGGTTGTTTTCCAACCGCATACTTTTACGAGAACCAAGGCTTTCATGAACGAATTTGCGGACAGTCTGTCAAAGGCCGATGCGGTTATTCTGGCTGATATATATGCGGCACGCGAAAAAGATAATCTGGGAATCAGCTCCGATACATTAAAGCATGAGGTTTCAAAAAGAGGAACCGAAAGCTACTATTTTGATTCTTTTGAAAAAATTGAAGAATTTATCAAAAATAATTGTGCACCCTCAGATATGTTGATAACCATGGGGGCCGGAAATGTGGTAGATATAGCACATGACCTGTTAAAAGAATAATTGTCCACTTTATCCACAGATTTTTAAGAGAAAATCTTATAAAAATCTGTGGATTTCTTTTACAGGAAAATCAATGCTTTTACCTTGAAATCCACATTATCCACATTATCCACAAAACCCGCAAACCCTTGAAAATACTGGGCTTGTGACCTTTTTACCTATTTATTTTCCCCACCTTTTATGATAGTATAATTCTTGCTTAAGAAATGGAAAATGAATAGGCAGTGGGGGTTACATGAGTCAGTTTAGAATTTATCAGGACTATCGTCTTGATGCTACTTTGGTTTCCAATGCGTTTATCGACGTCTTCATGGAGGACGCCAATGATGCGCAGTTAAAGATATATTTATATCTGCTTCGCTCGTTCTGTGCGAACAAATCCTGCAGTATCAGTGATTTGGCCGACAAGTTTAATTACACCGAAAAGGATGTGATTCGAGCACTGAAACACTGGGAAAAGAAAAATCTTTTGTCTTTGGAGTACGACGAAGATAAAACCCTGGTTGGGGTCAGAATGCTGGATATTTGTTCGGAGAACAGACAGACGACGGATTCGGAAACAAAAGCTTCTGCAAGTGAACTTTCTGCTGCTGTAACACATATGGGTGATAATGTAATCAGACTGCAGAGTGCAGCAACGACAAAGAACGAAAAGAAGTCTGCGGAAATTGTTAAAGCAGAATACACGGCCGATGATATAGCCGAATTCAAGAAAAAAGCATCTTTTGATGAACTCATTTTTATTTGCGAGTCATATCTTGGCAAAACGCTCAATATGAGTGAACTCAAATCATTGATATATATCAGCGACGAACTCGGATTTTCGACGGAACTGATCGATTACCTGGTTGAATACTGTGTGGGCATTGATAAAGGCAACATGCACTATATCGAAAAGGTTGCTGTTTCATGGCATTCACAGGGAATCACTTCTCCCAAGGAAGCGGCCAAAGCAGCTCCCAAGTATGATAAGGGTGTTTATGATATTATGAAATCTTTGGGCAAAACCAGTATGCCTACCGAGCAGGAGGTTGATTATATCATGCACTGGCGCAAGGACTTCGGCTTTGACATGGAAATCATACAGGAGGCCTGCTCCAGAACGGTACTTGCTACTGACGGACACAGATTTGAATATGCCGATTCGGTTCTGGCCGGTTGGCACAGAGCAAATGTAAAGCATAAATCGGATATTGAAACCATCGATCAGAACTATGCTTTGCGTAAAAAGAATCGTAACCAACCCAAACAGGGACTTCAGTACACGAACTTTATGCGTGACGATTCAGAATATACGGATCTCGAAAGAGAACTTTTAAGTAACTAACGAACAAACAGGAGACAGCAGTGTCACTTTCAAACGCTCAATACGAGAAGATAATCAGACAATTTGATGCAAAAAAGCTGCGTGCGGAGCGTGAGGCTTCGGAACGCGCAGAATATATTTCGAATAATCTCGCAGGCTACAGAGAACTTGAAGAACAGACGGCATCTTCATCCATTGCATATGCTAAAAGATTAATTGCCGGGGATGAGAGCGCCATTTTGGATGCCCAAAACGAGATAGACAGACTGTCTTTAAAAAAGAAAGAGCTGCTTACAGGTGCCGGATATCCCGAAGATTATCTGGAAGCGCATTATGAATGTCCTATATGCAAGGATACCGGATATGTCGGAACGAATAAATGCAAGTGTTTCAAAAAGGCTATCGTTTCTTTGCTCTATTCACAGTCCAATATAGAGAATCTAATCTACAGAGAAAATTTCGATACACTTTCCTATGATTATCAGGAAGGCGAAGCCCGCGAGCAACTTGAAAAAGCCGTAAAGGCTTCTCATGATTTTATCGATAATTTTGAAAATAACTATCAGAATATAATTTTTTATGGTACAGTAGGTACTGGCAAATCATTTCTTTCCGGATGCATAGCCAAGGAACTGCTTGATAAAGGTCACTCCGTTATCTATTTCAGTGCGAGTGAACTCTTTGAAATACTGGTCAGTTCGGCATTTGCTTCGAAGGAAACGATTGTTGCCGATATGAGATATGATGTGTATGAGTGCGACTTGTTAATCATAGATGATCTGGGAACGGAGATTTGGAGTTCGGCTGCTTCAACTCAGTTTTTTGCATTACTGAGTGAACGTTTTTTACGCCGAAAGTCGATACTGATTTCCACTAACCTGATTCCGGATGATATGGAAAAGAGATACGACAAGCGAATTTTCTCGCGTATCAGAGAGCGTTTTTCTTTTTACAGATTGGCAGGAGCGGACGTGCGCAAAAAAAAGAAATTTAAATACACTACTGTAGCGTTTAGCTTCAGTGATATTACCGGAAAGGATCATTCCCATGTCAGAGCGTGAAGAAACCAGAAATTTGGAGACAATACCTGTCGGTTCGTTAGGTATTATTCCTTTGGAAGGATGTAAAAGTTTAGGTCAGAAGGTTGATGATTACCTGGTTAAGTGGCGTACCTTAAGAGAGAGCGAACATAAAAACAGTTTGGCTTTCGCAGGGTATCAGAGAGATTCATATTTACTTCAGGCCAAAGTTCCCCGTTTCGGTTCCGGTGAAGCAAAAGGAATGATATTGGAATCTGTCAGAGGTACTGACCTCTATCTTTTGGTTGATGTAGCAAACTACAGCTTAACCTATTCTTTATGCGGACATGAGAATCATATGTCCCCCGATGATCATTACCAGGATTTAAAGAGAATTATTGCGGCAGTAGGCGGTAAGGCCAGACGTATTACCGTTATTATGCCGTATTTATATGAATCGCGTCAGCACAAGCGTACGGCCAGAGAGTCTTTGGACTGTGCCTTGGCTTTGCAGGAAATGGTTCGCATGGGTGTTGATAATATTATCACCTTTGATGCGCATGATCCCAGAGTTCAAAACGCCATTCCTCTTAACGGATTTGAAACGGTTCAGCCTACATATCAGTTCATAAAAGGACTGCTTACTCACGTCAAGGGCCTGACACTTGACTCCGATCACATGATGGTAGTGAGCCCCGATGAAGGCGGAATGAGCAGAGCAATATATATGGCCAACGTTTTGGGACTTGATATGGGTATGTTCTATAAGCGTCGTGATTATACCAGAATTGTTGACGGCAGAAATCCGATTGTAGCTCATGAGTTTTTGGGTACGGATGTAGCGGGCAAGGATGTTATCATTGTTGATGATATGATTTCTTCGGGCGAATCTGTTATAGAAGTAGCTCAGGGACTTAAAAAGAGAAATGCCGGAAAGATATTTATTTGTTCTACTTTCGGCTTGTTCACGGGGGGCTTGGACAGATTTGATAAAGCATATGAGGAAGGTACCATTACAGGAGTATTGACGACCAACCTGATATATCAGACTCCCGAACTTTTATCACGTCCCTGGTATATTAATTGCGACATGAGCAAATACATTGCTTATTTGATAGATACACTTAACCATGATGCTTCTATTTCGGATTTGTTGAATCCGAGTGAAAGAATTCAAAGTATCGTTACCAGATACAAAAACGGTGAATTGGATTAATGTCAAATAATTTACTTTACATGCTGGACAAAGACATAAGAGATAAGTGCCGTTCACGTTCGGAGCAGGCTTACCACAGAACTGTCGACGGCGATGAAGAAAAGATAAAGTATCTGAGCGGATCTTTCTTCAGAGCCTGGTACAATATTGAGCCCGAATGTTTTCCGAAGCACTGGCATTATGCACTGGAAGTAGTCGTTCCTTTGGAGAATTCATTGAAAGTGATTATCCAGAATGATGAATATAATATCAATCCCGGTGACATCATTATTATTCCTGCAGGTGAACTTCACGAAATGATAGTTCCCAAGACAGGATCCAGACTGGTTCTTTTGCTTAATTATGCTTCGCTATCGCATCTGACGGGATTTTCTGCACTGGCACCCATTTTGTCACAGCCGATTTTTATCCCCAAGGATGAAGAAAACGGATTTTATAACCATGAGATTGATTTAATCGGACGCATTTTTATGGAATATACCAAGCAGCCGACTTTCACGGAACTTACGATATATTCCATAGTTTTGGATTTCCTGATTTCCGTGGGCAGATATAAGCTCTTGGGCGAAAACGAAAGTGTTGCCGAAGATGCCATGAAGCAGCAGGAACTCGGCCAAAAGCTGGCAATTGCTTTTGACTATATTGATTCCCACTATACGGAAGAAATAACTCTCGAAGACGTGGCCTTTGTTGCAGGCTTCAGTAAATTCCATTTTTCGAGATTGTTTAAGCAATGTTCGGGCAGAAATTTCCATGAATATTTGGTACTGAAGAGAATTAAAGTTGCCGAACTTTTGCTGATGAAGCAGGAACTGAGCATTACAGAGATAGCTCTTCAGGCCGGTTTTTCTTCGCTTTCAACGTTTAACAGAACGTTCAAAAACATAAAAGGATGTTCGCCCACCGAGTACAGAGCGCTTTGCTCCAGAGCTTCGCGCGGACTTTCGTAAATAGATACGTTTTTTTGACCCCGCATAGACATATGCGGGGCTTTTTTATAAGATTTGTCAAATATTTACAGAAAATTAGGTGAATTTGGCCAAATTTTTGTAAAAATTATTCACCTTGATATTCAGATATGTTATACTTTCAGTGTATTCTTGCAATTGTAAGAACAAAATGATACGAGGTGACAAAGTATGATAAAAAAAGAGATGATAGCTATGCTTTTGGCAGGCGGTCAGGGAAGCAGACTTGGGGTATTGACTTCAAAAGTTGCCAAACCGGCTGTTTCTTTTGGAGGAAAGTACAGAATCATTGACTTCCCGCTTAGTAACTGCATTAATTCAGGTGTTGATACGGTTGGAGTATTGACGCAGTATCAGCCTCTTAGACTTAATTCTCATATAGGAATCGGTATTCCTTGGGACTTGGACCGAAACATCGGTGGTGTTACGGTTCTTCCTCCGTACGAAAAAATCGGAAATACCGACTGGTATACAGGTACTGCAAATGCCATTTTGCAGAACATCGATTATATGGACAGATTCAATCCGGAATATGTTCTTATCCTTTCGGGGGACCATATTTATAAGATGGACTATGAAGTGATGCTTGATTTCCACAAGGAAAAAGGCGCTGAGGTTACCATAGCCGTAATGCCCGTTCCCATGGAAGAAGCAAAGCGTTTCGGAATCATGATTACCGACGAAGAACGCAAAATCACCGACTTTGAAGAAAAGCCCGAGAACCCCAGAAGTAACCTGGCTTCAATGGGTATTTATATCTTTAATTGGAAAACCTTAAAGGAAGCATTGCTGACCAATCAGGATCAGGCAGGTCTTGATTTCGGAAAGCATATCATTCCGTATTGTCATCAGAAAGGTTCGCCTCTTTATGCATATGAATTTAACGGTTACTGGAAGGATGTAGGAACACTGCATTCATACTGGGAAGCCAACATGGAACTTATCGATATCGTTCCGGAATTCAATCTATACGAAGAATATTGGAAGATATATACACGAAGCGAAATATTACCGCCGCAGTATATTGCCGATACGGGATTTATCGAAAGAAGTATCATAGGTGAAGGCTCACAGATTTACGGACAGGTATTTAACTCCGTAATCGGATGTGGCGTAACCATAGGCAAGGATACGATTATTCGTGATTCAATCATTATGAATAACGTAGCCATCGGAGAAGGATGCGAGATTAATAAGTCAATTATAGCAGAGGATGTAGTAGTCGAAAACGGTGTAAAGACCGGTATCGGTGATGAGGTTGAAAACGAGACGGATCCTCATATTTATAACAGTGGCTTGGTATGCGTCGGAGAAAAGAGCGTCATTCCCGAAGGAGTAGTAATCGGAAAGAACGCGTGTGTATTCGGAATAACCAAAGACTCCGATTATGAAAACAAGAATTTACCGAGTGGCAGAACATTGATTAAGGCAGGTGATAAATAGTGCGAGCAATAGGTATTGTTTTGGCTGGTGGTAACAGCTACAGAATGAAAGACTTATCTCAAAAAAGAGCGGTTTGTGCGATGCCGATTGCCGGTAGCTACAGAAGCATAGACTTTGCATTGAGTAACATGACCAATTCCAGCATTCAGAAAGTTGCGGTTCTTACACAGTACAATGCAGGATCTTTGAATGAGCATTTGAATTCTTCAAAGTGGTGGAATTTCGGTAGAAAGCAGGGTGGATTGTTTGTATTTACGCCTGCGGTTACTGCGGAAAACAACTCCTGGTATAGAGGAACCGCAGATGCCATAGCGCAGAACCTTTCGTTCTTAAAGAATTCACATGAGCCGTACGTAGTTATTACATCCGGCGACTGTGTTTACAAACTTGATTTCAATAAGGTTCTGGAATATCACATTGATAAGAAGGCTGATATCACGATGGTTGTTAAAGATATGCCGCCCGAAGTCAATGTTGACAGATTCGGTATTATCAAGATGAACGAAGACTCCAGAATCGAAGATTTCGAAGAAAAGCCGGTTATAGCAAAGTCCAATACCATTTCCTGCGGAATATATGTTATTCGCCGTCGTCAGCTCATTGAAATGATTGAAAAGAGCATGGAAGAAGACAGATACGATTTCGTAAAGGATATACTGATTCGTTACAAGAACATGAAGCGAATCTACGGATACAAGATAGACAGCTATTGGAGCAACATTGCTACGGTTGATGATTATTTTGGCACGAACATGGATTTCCTTAAGCCGGATGTTCGAAACTATTTCTTCAATGAGTATCCTGATATTTATTCAAAGGTTGATGATTTGCCTCCGGCTAAATACAATGTCGGTGCCAAAGTAAAGAACAGCCTTATTTCATCCGGATGTATTGTTAACGGTGTTGTAGAAAATTCCGTAGTATTCAAGAAAGCCTACATCGGTGATAATTGTGTTATAAAGAATTCAATTATTCTGAATGATGTTTATATCGGTGACAACACATACATCGAGAACTGCATTGTGGAAAGCCGTGATACCATCAGGGCTAATTCACATCATGTAGGTGAAAACGGAATAAAGATTGTAATAGAACGAAACGACAGATATGTAATATAAAATTAGGAGCTCCCGTATAAAAACGGGAGCTCTTCTGTTATACTGTTATGGAATGTAAAATAGTGAGGAAACGTGAAAAATGTACATAATAGTAGGTTTGGGTAATCCCGGAAAAGAATATGAGAACACTCGCCACAACATGGGATTCATGTTGATTGATAAGCTGGCGCAAAAATACAATATTTCGGTTAATTCTCTGCAGCATAAAGCACATGTCGGCAAAGGAATGATCAATTCCGACAAAGTTATTTTGGCTAAGCCGCTCACTTATATGAACCTGTCCGGTGAAAGTGTGCGTGCTCTTTGCGACTACTATAAAGTAGATCCCGAGAACGAACTGATAATAATATCCGATGACATTGATTTGCCGGTTTCATACATCAGAGTGAGGCCCAAGGGTTCTGCCGGAGGTCACAACGGTTTAAAGAATATTATTTTGAATCTCGGTACCGACAATTTTACGCGAATCAGAGTCGGAGTAGGCGGAAAGCCCGAGAATACGGATCTTGCGGACCATGTTTTGGGACACTTTTCGAAAGATGACAAGGCAAAAATCGAAGAAGGTCTCGATGATGCCCTAAAGGCTGTCGAAACAATTCTCTCCGACAGCGTCGACAAAGCAATGAACACATTCAATAAGAAGAGCACAGTGTAATAGTAAATGTATACTTACGCTCTCGAGTATGATATTACCTTTCTCAGACGGCTATTCGATTGCCATTTTGCTAAGAAACTTGCATCTTCGAAGGCGTTCGGTCGGCTTAATTGGCAATCCGTTGCCAACTAAGCCTAAAAATTCCATCCGGGAATTTTTCCCTACATTT
>JAZUFW010000069.1:0-2150 GCA_045640905.1 Lachnospiraceae bacterium | reverse complement strand
TGTGGCGCTTTCTGTCGGTATGACAAGCGTAAACACGCTCCTTGCACCCTTCGTTACCCCGGCAATAACATACCTTCTTTTAAGAGAAACAGTTTCGGTTGATGTTCTCAGTATGTTTTTGTCCATAATAAAAGTTGTAATCATTCCCATCGGATTGGGCTTTATCATCAATCACTTTTTCGGCAAATATACCAAGAAGGCCGAAGGAATACTTCCTTTGATTTCCGTTACGGCCATTGTTTTGATTGTTGCATCCGTTGTATCGCACAATTCCGAGAAAATCCTGTCTACGGGAATTTTGGTATTTGCGGTTGTCATCTGTCACAACCTTTTGGGATATTTGGCCGGATACTTAATCGGCGTGGTATTAAAAAGAGATTTGCCCAAGAAAAAGGCTCTTGCAATAGAGGTTGGCATGCAAAATTCGGGGTTGGCAACTTCCCTGGCAGGAACTGCCTTCCCCGATTTGGCTATGGCTACGGTACCCGGAGCTATTTTCTCTGTATGGCATAATATCTCCGGAGCGATTTTAGCGAATATTTTGAGTCGAAAGTGTGAAAAATAGATAACGCCCGCAAGCACATCCGCTGGCCCGCAAACCCGCAAACACATTCACAGGCCATACTACTCCAACACCGGAACGTAGTATTTTTCGAGGCTGGGTATCTCTTTGCCCTCACGCAATGCCGTTATTGCGCTTATGCATTCTTCAACACTCAAAAGGATACAATCCAGCGCCAAATCATACTTATATATCTCGAGATCCTCCTTCTGAGCCTCAGGATCTTCAACGAAATCCTTATAAAGCCCTTCCGTCACTTCTTCGTACAATTCCAAATGCAGGCCTTCCAATTCTATATTCCTGTCTTCGGTAAGTTCATACTTTAAGCCGAATTCTTTTTTCAAAATATAGTTCAATCGATGAAAATCCGAATAACCCTTCTGATACATAATTTGGCGCTCCTGGCGATCTTGGACTTTTGTACGAATACACGGGTTCATAATATCGTGGAACCAAATCATATCGGTAATAAGATGGCACAAAATTCCAAGATAAAGATCGTCCTTGTCCATTCTGTCCCCATATTTCGACAGGTATGTCATCAAGTTTACGCCTTTAACCTCCCCAAAGTTTTCCATATAATGGGTAAGATGCTTGGAATTATCTGCTCTGGTTGACATATCGGGGCAAATCGACCCCAATCTGAATCTGTTCATATCATTTATTTCAATCCTGTCAGCCACTTTTTCGGCGATCAGGTAATGAATCATCCTTGCCGGCATATCTATTCCCCCTTTCTGCAACTGTATAGGTATGTATCTCTTTCAAATGTGAATCCACCCTCGGGGTTCCTGTATTTTTCAAGATAATCTATGAATTCAAGTCTTCTTTTCTCGAGATCCTCTCTTACGGGTCTGCAAACCTGCAATACAAACTCTGTGAAATCATCCGCCGTATCAAAAGAAAGGGTAAGAATATAATCGTGTCGCACAACTTCGGAAAATACCGTGCGAAGTTCATCCTCCAAACCTTGCAGAAACTTTTTATGTTTGTCATACTCATCGTCCAAATGAGAGCATTCCCCGAAAAACTCATGAAACATAATCTGCAACTTTTCATACAACAAGAATCCGCCCCAGGTACAAATAAATACGCCATCCTTAGAAAGTGCCGATGCTAATTTACTGTACAACGCCTCTCTGTTTTCTATACTTCCGGCAACGTGATTTAGGAAAATGCGGTCATACTTTTCATCAAAGCTCATGGTTTCCAAATCATCCCACAGGAAAGAAATTTCTCTATTCTTAAGATAGCCCTCAATCTTCTTTTCCTTGATATAGTCGCAAAATGTATCCATATGAGTGTTATGCTTGTCCACACAGGTTACATTAATCTCACCGGGAAGTCGCTCGATGTTATATCGCCACAAATTTCCGTATCCTGCTCCGGCGTCTAAAATGCGCATACCTCTTTTCATTTTCGCCTCGTCAAAGATAAACCTTGACCATCCGCGCGGTTCATCCGCATGCATTCGAAGGCTTCCGACCAGTTCATCGGCACGCCGGTTTTTAACAATTATCCCAAGCGACCTAAGGAATTCATTTTCATCATTAACTCCCGTTTGGCATTCCTGTATAGCTCTGTCAAC
>JAZUFW010000068.1:0-10005 GCA_045640905.1 Lachnospiraceae bacterium | reverse complement strand
CCTACACAGTATTCCGACGGACTTGAAGGTGAGGTTTGCTCATGTGGTGCAACCAGAAATACACAGCCGATTTCAGCATTTGGATATACGATTAATGACTACGCAACCAAGATGGTTAATGCTTCAAAGTCAGGACAGGTTATAAAGCTTGAGCTTGGTGAATGGAACTCATTCCCGAAGGCATTCATGGAGAAGGTTGCTGCTAAATCTGCACAGAACGTAACTTTCGTATTCCATTACAAGTGGAATCACGTAAAGCAGGAGATTACCATTCCTGCCGGAACAGCAGTAGATACTTCATTGGATTGGTACGGACCCGCAAAGATGCAGGAACTTTACGGAGCCAACTAAAGTAACAAATAAATATGTTAAAATACGAAAGCGCTTGGAAATGATATGCCCCCTGTCTACTTCACAGGGGGCATATCAAATTTTCCAAGCGTTTTGCTGTATATTTCATCATTTTTTCAGCAGTTTCAGCAATCTATGTCTATATACGAAATATTGGACATAATCTATTCAAAAATATAATTTGTATCCAATATGTTACAATTCATTGGTTACATTATATAAATTGTAATTGAAATAATTCTTATAAAAATGCAAAATATTATTATGAGCGAAAAAGGAGATTATCATGAAAAAAAGCATTTTTATTATTTTGGCTTTAGCGATATGCTTGTCATTGTCCGGTTGCAACACGGATTATGCGAAAGAAGAATATAATAATGATTCGGTAATTGCAGACCGTGGAGATCATTGCAGTAAAATGGTGTGGAAAGAAAATCAGACAACATACACTGCGACCTGTTCAGCTAATAAATTCAACGGTAATTCCAATATATATGAGTGTACGATTACCAAAGATGGCCCGATTACAATTACGTGTTCACTTTCTTTAAAAAATGGAGTTGCAAAACTGGTTTACGTAGATTGGTATGATACGGTAACTACATTGGTTGAGTGTACACCCGATAACCCCTCGATTGATTCTGCGGATGTAGAAGTGTATGTTAATTCGGGCAAATGCAGAATAAAACTTGTTGGTTATGATTGCGAGGATATTGATGCCAAGATAGTAATGAACGAAATGGAATAAATCAGATAATATGAAACAGATATTTCCGGAAAGAAACATCTTCTTTTAGTTTATTGGGTACTGAATTAAAACATTGTTGAGGAGAGAATTGAAATGGCTAATCATTTTTACGGAAGCGCATATGAGGAACACTACGAGAAAAAAATTGAAGATTTTACGCCGCTTGACTGGTTGCTGGTATCAATATTTTGGGTAATTGTTCTGGCGGCAGTAATTTCAGCTTTTTTTTCACACGTTGGTATTATGATATTACTTCTTGGTGTGAACGCCTGTATGGGTGATTTGATACTTCGGAAAGTATTCAATAAAAAAAGTAAGGTTATATGGATATTTTCGGTACTTGGGATTATGGCAATTATTGCCGGAATTATTGTTGAAGGGAAGCTTTGGTCTGTTTTTCAATACTATGTTGTAATCATGTATATGATTATTGCGTTTGGAGTAGGGGGGATTTGCGTTTTTATCAAAATTAACAATATGAAAAAGCTGAAAACATATTCACTGTCGGTTGAAGCTGTCTGTGAAATGGTTGATGTTCAAAAAATCAATCTTTTTGCTTTTGATGATTTGATTAAAGACTATTATATGGCACCTATTAATGCAAATGTCGTTTATAAACCGGGTTTTCATTATATTGTTAATGGAAAAGAATACTTTACTGAATCAACTGTATATTATGGTGATCTGAATAAAGGTTTTGAAGAAGGCAAAAAAGTGCTGATAAAGATTAATCCGGATAATCCGAATGAGATACTACCGGTTAATGTAGATGGAACTATCGGAAACATGGCATTAATCATGGGAATATTCTGGGGATTAGCCGGAATCGCAGGAATCATTGTTATGGTTCTTATGATGAACGATGTTATTTCATTTATTTAACACTTGGTCGCCCTTGGAACTGACGTTATATTCATGATTTCATCTTGCTTGAGAATTATAGTTGACATTAAGAAGCGCTTGGAGAATTTTCCAAGCGCTTTAAACTTGCCTATATTTTGCTATTAAAGTATTCCAGAGATACTTGTAATTGCTTTTTTAAGATTTCTCGCCACATATGTGGATGTATTTCACCAGAACCTTTCGATACTTTAGTCAATTTTAAATTACCTGTTTCATCCCATTTTCTATAATAGTAGTGATCCGTATCTTTATATAGTTCCCATCCGTCTTTTTCACAAAATCTCTTTAGTTCCTTCCATCGAGGCATGTAATTTCGTCTCCTAATTGAACATCATCACCGATAAGCAAAGCTTTGAATATGTATGGAATATGTCCTTTTCGATTTTTCGCACGAGAGTAGTAAGCAAAGTCTTCATAGAAAGACTCGGCATATTCTAAAATAGCTCGAGCCAATGCAAGCTTTGCGTCAGATTCATTTTTCCCGTGTTCTATAATATCAATTTCGTTCAAAGACAAAGTTACGGACATATCAGGTTCTATAAACTTTTGTGCAGAAAATGAATAACCTGCCAATATCTCTTTCATGACTTCAACAGATGAAAGCCATAGTTCGTCTCTTGTTCTTGAGATTTTAGTTGGCTTATCTCGCATAACTGAATCAATAACGAAACTCCATTCTTTTCTTGCCTCAGTGGCGCTGACAGTATTCATAGTAGATGCCCTTTCTTTTTCTTCTAAAATATAACATAACGTACATAGTGTCAATAATGCACGTTGACGTTTTATGATCATCTATTACCTGTCTGCAATGTGTCAACTACTTTGGGCACATTATACACATCCTTGTGGAAAAAGGGCCGTCCCCAGTTGAAACATATGTTCGAATGTGGTATATTGATTCTATGAAAAAGTATGTTTGGGATGCATTGCTGTTAGTTATGCTTTTGGCGGTTATAATCGCTACGTTTGTTGTGACCGGAGCCAAGGCTTTGCATGACGGCGATACCGGGTATGTTAATGTTTATATAGACGGAGAATTGTATAATTCCTATTTGCTTAGCAAAGATGGCTCGCACAATATTGACACATCATTTGGTCATAATAGGATACTTATCGAGAATAATGAAGTGACTGTCAGTGAGGCTGATTGTCCTGACGAACTATGTGTTGATGCTTTTCCGATATCAAAATCAGGAGAGAGTATAGTATGTCTTCCAAACCGAATGGTGGTTGTAATTAAATCGGAGACAGAAGGAGAAATAGATGCCGTTGCATATTAGTAAAACACAAAAAACGGCATATTCCGGATTGCTTCTGGCTTGCTGTTTGATTCTTTCATATATTGAAAATTTGATTCCGTTTAATTTCGGTATTCCGGGGATAAAGATAGGCCTTTCCAATTTACCTGTTGTGGTTTGTCTGTATCTGTTCGGACCTATATTTGCTTTTGGTTTGACAGTTCTTAAAGCATTAATTTCATCCATGCTTTTTGGTACGGCATTTTCCTTTTTTTATGCATTGGCCGGTGCGGTTTTAAGTGTTATTTGCATGATTTTGTTATACAAAACAAAGCTGTTTCATGCGCTGAGTGTTTCTGCGGCCGGAGGAATGATGCATAATGTCGGACAAATAGCGATAGCATATTTTGTGATTCAGTCTGACGGATTGCTTTATTACCTGCCGTATCTTCTGTTATCCGGACTGATTTTCGGCCTGCTCCTTGGAATTATTGCTTCTTTATTGATTAAGCCTTTGAAAATGTATTTGCTAAAGGAGACTAACTAACGTGATTGCTTTTGTAAACGGTATTTTGGATTGTTTTGACGAAGAAAAGGTTGTTATTGATGTCAATGGTATTGGTTTTAACGTTTTTGTAACCAATGAAACCTTAAATAATTTGCCCTCAACCGGCACCAATATTAAACTATATACATATACTTTGGTCAGGGAAGATGCTTTTTTGCTTTACGGATTTGAATCTTCCGAAGAATTGGCTTTATTTAAAAAGTTAATAACCGTTAACGGTATAGGACCGAAAGGCGCCATGTCTTTACTTTCCGTAATGAGTGCCGATGACCTTAGATTTGCGATTCTTTCAGGTGATTCAGCTATGATTGCGAAGGCTCCGGGCATCGGAAAGAAGACGGCCGAACGTGTTATTATCGACCTGCAGGATAAAGTTACGATGCCGTCTATAGCTGTTCCGACGGCTTCTTTATCGCAAAATGTTACTAACAGTGCCGCAAAGGAAGCCGTGGCTGCACTAAAAGCACTCGGTTATGGACAAAAAGAAGCATATGAAGCTGTTTCAAAGGCCGGTGTTTCCGATTCGGATGACGTAGAATCAATCATTAAAAATGCATTGTCATATTTGATATAAAGGATAGATATGAATAAAGTTATCGAAACTAAAATTCTTGATGAAGACATTAAGTTGGAAGGCTCCCTGAGACCTCAAAGACTGTCCGAATATATTGGGCAGGATAAAATTAAAGAGAGTTTGGCCGTTTCTATAATGGCTGCAAAAAACAGACATGAATCGTTAGATCATGTATTGTTTTACGGTCCTCCGGGACTTGGAAAAACTACACTTGCTCAGGTAATCGCGAATGAAATGGGTGTAAAGGTTAAAGTCACATCCGGACCTGCCATAGAAAAGCCGGGGGAATTAGCTGCCATTTTGAATTCTTTGTCCGAGGGTGACATTCTTTTCATTGACGAAATTCACAGACTTAATCGACAGGTTGAAGAAGTTTTGTATCCCGCAATGGAGGATTTTGCCATTGATATTATGATGGGTGAGGGACAATCAGCCAGGTCTTTGAGACTCCATCTTCCTCATTTTACTTTGATTGGAGCTACGACCAGAGCAGGACTTTTGACAGCACCGTTAAGAGACCGTTTCGGTATTATACACAGATTGGAGTATTATTCCAAAGAAGAATTGCAGACTATTATTTTGCATTCATCAAAAGTGCTTAATGTTGACATTGATTTGGCGGGGGCTTTGGAAATGGCTAAAAGAAGCCGTGGAACGCCCAGAATTGCCAATCGTATCTTAAAACGTGTCAGAGATTATGCACAGATTAAAGGGAACGGTGTGATTACGGAAGAAATTGCACAGACTGCGCTCGATATAATGGATGTTGACAAAATCGGGCTTGATCATATTGACCGCAAATTATTGATTACCATTATAGAAAAATTTGACGGGGGCCCTGTCGGTTTGGATACTATTTCCGCTGTCATAGGCGAAGATCCACAGACGGTTGAAGATGTTAATGAACCTTTTCTTTTAAAACTCGGATTTATTAACAGAACACCCAGGGGACGTGTCGTAACACCTGCCGCATATACCCATTTTGGTCTTGAAATTCCTACTTAACGCCTATATAATTATTTTGTATATTTAATGGGGGTTAAGATGTCAAATAAGACGGATACTGAGGTTATAATCGGAGGAAAGGTTCTGACATTAAGCGGGTTTGAATCCGAAGAATACTTACAAAAGGTTGCCTCGTATATAAATAATAAAATATCCGAATACAACAAGGTTGAATCATTTAAGCGCCAGAACCTTGATATTCAAAATATTTTGTTGCAACTCAATATTGCCGATGATTATTTTAAGGCTAAAAAGCAGATTGAATCTTTGAACGAAGAAATCGATAACAAAGAGAAAGAACTGTACAATATAAAACATGAGTTGATAGCCTGTCAGATTAAACTTGAGAATACTGAAAAGAACGTAAAGAATCTTCAGACTGAAGTTAATGAATCTGCCAAAAAGATAATAAGGCTTGAAACAGAGTTAAAAAATTAAGGTGCAAATATTTGCACCTTTTTTTCGATTATGGGATTGTTGATGAATAAAGTTGAATTGCTTGCTCCCGCAGGAAGTTTTGAAGGCTTTATCGGTGCATTAAATGCCGGAGCCGATGCTTTTTACCTGGCAGGAAACAAATTCGGAGCAAGAGCCTATGCTGACAATTTTACAGATGAAGAACTGATTAATGCTCTGAATATTGCGCATTTATTTGGGAAAAGAGTATATTTGACGCTTAATACGTTGGTCAAAGAGCGTGAAATGTGTGAAATTTTCGACTTTATTAAGCCTTTATATGATAATCACCTGGATGGTATCATTGTTCAGGATTTGGGTGTTTTGCTGTTCCTTAATGAGAATTTCCCCGATTTGAAAATTCATTTAAGCACACAGATGTCAATCGTTGGTTCGTTTGCTCCCAATATGCTAAAGAAATACAATGTTACCAGAATAGTACCGGCGAGAGAATTGTCTTTGTCCGAAATAGTAGAAATAAAGAAGAATACAGGCCTCGAGATTGAAACGTTTATTCATGGCGCTATGTGTTACTGCTATTCAGGAAATTGTCTAATGAGTTCTTTTCTGGGCGGACGAAGCGGAAATCGAGGAAGATGTGCACAACCATGTAGATTACCGTACTATGACGGACATAAAAACGAAGTATATCCTTTGTCGATGAAGGATATGTGTACGTTGGGGATTATTCCTCAATTAATTCAAAGCGGCATTGATTCATTTAAAATCGAAGGACGCATGAAAAAAAGTTCTTACAGTGCCGGCGTTACAAGCATTTACAGAAAATACATCGACAAATATTATGAAGGTTCTTTTGCAGGAATAGAAGAAGAGGATTTTGATACATTAAAAAATCTGTATATTCGTTCCGAATTAAGTGAAGGCTATTACAATAAATATAACGGAAAAGACATGATAACGCTTTCATCGCCTTCGTATAACGGTGCGGATGAAGAAGTGCTCAGTAATATAGAAGATGAATTCATTAACAAAAAGCCAAAGATTAATATTGAAGGATATGCTTTCTTTAACATCGGTAAAGAATGTGTTCTTACCGTTACTGAACCTTTGAGTAATGTTACAGTATCCGTTACGGGACCTTATGTCGAAAAGGCTCAGAATGTTCCGCTTTCTGTAGACAAAATCAAAGAACAGCTTAACAAAACCACAGACACTTTCTTTTCATTTTCAAAACTTTGTATTGAAAGTGATGACAGTATTTTTCTGGGGATTAAATTTATTAACGAATTAAGAAGAAATGCTCTTCAAAAATTGTTTTCGGAGCTTGTTGAATGGAATACAAAATACATGTTGCAGTAAATAATATTGAACAACTGAAAACTGTTTTGGATAGCAAGTATTCTTTTGAACGCATATACGTTAGTCCTACATTGGCTTTAAATTCGATTGACTTCCTGAATGAACATAAACAGAATACATTCTATTTATGTTCTCCTTATATATTACGTGAGAAAGATTATGAAATCTTTAAGCGCTTGCTTGATTGCGATTGCTTTAAAGGGGTGTTGGTTCGAAACCTTGAAGCTTTTTCATTCTTGAACAGTGATTTTGAAAAATACAAAGAAAAAGATATTATTCTTGATTGCGGAATGTATATTTTAAATAAATCCGCCTTGCGATTTTATAAAGAAAACACTAATTTCAATATTGATGAGATGTATTGCTCGTATGAACTTAGTTCATATGAACAGCAGGATTTGGGAGAGAGCGAAATTATTAAATCAAATGTAATTTACGGCAAAGTCCCGATGATGCAGAGCGCTAATTGCGTTCGTAAAACGATGGATAAGTGTACTAAAAATCCCGGCTTTTTTGAAATAGAAGACAGAAAGCATAAACGTTTACCGGTCTATTGTGACTGCACATTTTGCCTGAATACTATTTATAATCCGGTACCCGTTTCCCTTCATAAATTCTTTGATATTTTGATTACCAAGGGAAATGTCAGAATTGATTTTACAAATGAAAACGAAATAGAGACGAGAAAAATAATTGAATATTTCGTCTCGCTGTCTAACGGTTCCGATACGGGAATCCCTTATTCGGAATATACGTCGGGCCATTACAATAAAGGTATTTTATAAATGAGTTTGGAAACATATATCAGCGAATTTTCAAAATATGTCATTTCTCTGATTATGATATTATATACGCTTTTTTCTTTCCTGGTTCTTCTGAAAAAGAACGAAGAGAAGAGGAAATTACTTTATACAGGGCAGATTGTTTTGATGTTTGCCTTTCATTTTTGTTCGTTTATGGTTATCTGCTTTGAGACCGGAAAATTCAGTTATCTTATTTTCTATATTCTTCAACAGATAGTTTTGTTTTTGTCTATCAATCTCTATAAATCTATATATAAAAACTCGAACAGGCTTGTCGTTAATAACATGTGCATGTTTTTAAGCATTGGTCTGGTTTTCCTAACGAGACTTGAATACAACAAAGCCGTTAAACAGTTTGTTATAGCCGCCTTTTCGCTGGCGTTATCGTTGTTTATTCCTTTTTTGATTCATCGACTCAAGTTAATAAAAAATCTAAAATACATATATGCCGTTGCGGGAGTATTTTTGCTGGGAATAGTTTTTATTCTTGGAAATACAACTTATGGCAGTAAGATTTCCTACAGTATTTTGGGAGTGTCATTTCAGCCTGCAGAATTTGTAAAGATTCTTTTTGTTCTTTTTATGGCTTCGGCTTTGTATAATTCCACGGAAATCAAGGAAATATTGTTTGTATCCATAGTTGCGTTTTTGCATGTAATCATTCAGGTTCTTAATAAAGACTTGGGTTCGGCACTAATATTCTTTGTAGTATATGTTCTTATGGTTTTCGTATCTTCAAAGAATATTCTATATCTGATAGCCGGGCTTTTGATGGGAACAGTGGCTTCGATGATTGCATATAAGTATTTCAGTCATGTCAGATTGAGAGTAGAAGCATTCCTTGATCCTTGGAGTGCCATAGACTCTTCCGGATATCAGATTACGCAATCCTTGTTTGCCATCAGTTCCGGTGGCTCATTTGGTATGGGACTTTATAAAGGAACTCCCGATTCAATTCCGTTTGTTGAAGACGATTTTATTTTTTCAGCTATTTCCGAAGAGTTTGGAATTGTTTTCGGTGCATGCCTGATATTACTGTGCCTTTCAACATTTTTAATGATTATGAAAGTGTCGCGCAAAAACACCATGCCGTTTTATTCGTTAATGGCATTTGGTCTTGGGGTAACATATATCTTTCAGGTCTTTTTGACTATTGGAGGAGGAACGAAATTTATTCCCCTTACGGGCGTAACTTTACCTTTTGTAAGTTATGGCGGTTCTTCAATGCTTACATGCGTATTCAGTTTTGCTGTTATAGCAGGTGTCAGTTTGTTTGAAGGCGATTTAGAGATTCAAAGAGAGGTTCAAAGAGAACCGCAAAGAGAGACTCAAAGAAAGCCTCATAGAGAACAAAAACGAGAGCCTTATAGAGAATTCCGTAAAGAGCAAAGACCTCAATATAGGGATAATACTTATGAACAATATGATGAGTATGCAGAATATGATGAGATAAATGCATATGACGACTATGAAGAAGCCAATGAATCGGATGACGTTGAAATTTTGGATTTGGATGAGATTGATATAGATAATGACGATGAATTTTTAGATTATTCGGAAATATATTATAACGAAGAAGAATATGAAAAAGAAAACAGACAAAAACACAAATAAAAAGAAGTTTGGCTTTGAAATATTCATAGTTTCCGTTTTGTTCAGTGCCTTATTTATTTTTATGACATATTACGTGGTTGATTATGCCGTAAAAAATAAGCAGGAGCTCATTTCGAACAGTTATAACGGAAGACAAAAAATATTGGCAGCCAAGAATATCAGAGGAACCATTTACTCAAAAGATAAGGATGTATTGGTTTCATCTGAGGTAAATGAAGAGGGGACTGAGGTCAGAACATATCATTACGGACCTTTGTTTTCGCATATTATCGGATATGCCGTTAATGGAAAAATGGGCATTGAAGCTTATGCCAATTATTATCTCATTAATTCGAATGAGCCGATCAGTGAAAAAGCAAAAAAAGATGCCAAAGGTGAAAAATATATGGCTGATTCCGTATATACAACACTTGATGTAAATCTGC
>JAZUFW010000067.1:0-9050 GCA_045640905.1 Lachnospiraceae bacterium | reverse complement strand
GGGCCCAGGAGGCTTCTGTGATTTACTCTTTCCTGGGCCCCGTCACTGCTCCCCCGCTCCAAGGGGCCCAGGAGGCTTCTGTAATTTACTCTCTCCTGGGCCCCGACACTTGCTCCCCGCTCCAAGGGGCCCAGGAGGCTTCTGTGATTTACTCTTTCCTGGGCCCCGTCACTGCTCCCCCGCTCCAAGGGGCCCAGGAGGCTTTTGTAATTTACTTTCTCCTGGGCCCCCCCACTGCTTCCCGGCTCCAAGGGGCCCAGGAGGCTTCTGGGATTTACTCTCTCCTGGGCCCCGGCACTTGCTCTCCGCTCCAAGGGGCCCAGGAGGCTTCTGTGATTTACTCTCTCCTGGGCCCCGACATATTTATCAAGGATGGGGGGCTTGCAAATAGTATTTTGAACCCCTAACCCCGTCCCGAAGGGTGCAAAAAAAATCCCTGCCTAAGCAGGGATTTTCATCAATGATACAAATTACTTCGTACACAATACACTTTCAAATTTTACTCCGTAGTTATGTGTATCATCACCCATTGTGTTCTTAATGCACTTAACTACAAACTCACAGGCATCTTTTATTGAATCATATAAAGACTGTCCGTTGAGAATGTTGGCAAATACCACGCTCGAAAAAATATCTCCGGTTCCGTGATAGTTCTGCGTCATCTTTTCGGCATAGTACTCTGTAATGCTGTCAGAAGCTTTATCATATGCCAAAGCTCCGATATGATCTTTATCAAGAGACACGCCTGTCATGATAACAGTAGCAGGCCCCATAGCAGAGAGTTTCTTTGCCATCGCAATAATGTCATCACGATTAAAATCATCTCGATACTCTTCATCAAGCAGGAAAGCTGCTTCCGTCAGATTAGGAACTATTACATCCGCAGATTCTACCAGTTTACGCATTCCCTTTACTATCTCATCATTCAAAGCAACATAGAGTTTGCCGTAATCGGCCATCGCGGGATCAACAAGCATTAATCCGCCGTCACTAAGCAGTGAACGCATATCTTTTATCAGGTCAAACTGTCTGGAATCTCCGATATATCCGGTATAAACCGCATCAAACTTAATGTTCTCTTCTTTCCAGTGATTGACTATTCTCGGCATTTCTTCGGTTAAGTCAAATACCGTGAAATTCTTAAATCCGCCTGTGTGTGTGCTCAATATCGAAGAAGGCAAAATAGCCGTCTCGATTCCGTATGCAGAAAGTACAGGTAAAGCTACTGTCAACGAGCACTGTCCGTAGCAGGAAATATCCTGAACCGATACAATTTTTTTCATAAAAGGTCCTCCCCTTTTTTCTTTTTCAAAAAGAAAAAATAGCACAAGCTAAAGCAAACTTCAATATCAAACAATAATTTCCATACCATATTTTTGAATTTTAAAGCCGCACTTTTCATAAAATGCCATGGCACTATCGTTTTTGTCCCAAACATTTAATGTAATATCATAGCAATTCTGTTCTTTGGCAAACATCTTTACATGCTCAAAAAGTGCCGTAGCCACGTGTTTTCCGCGAGCCTTTTCATCAACACAGATATCATCGATGTAAAGTGTGACAATATTGGGTCTGTTATTGCTGCCCACCAATGATTCAAATACGCAAAAAGCATATCCCAAGACTTGGTCGGTCTCATCCGTATATACAAAAATCGGTCTTTCATCATCTGTCATGATGGCCAACAATTCATCGCGCGTATACTTTGTTTTATCCTTTATAAACAGATCGGGACGATTGTTCTGATGAACATTGTTTACCTGAACCAGTAAATCAAGTATCTTGTCAGCATCCTTCTCTTCGGCTCTTCTAATCATTATGATGTCTCCTTCCGGGTCAGATTGCGTGCCCATATGCCGGAATGAACAAAAATGCCTCCGACTACGCATTTAATAACCTCAAGTCCCTGAGTAATAATAAACATATAAATAACGTTCATCGATGTATGACGGCTCAAAAAATATGCCACAGGCACCGATACTACCCATGTAAAGCAGCTGTCAAACAAAAATGTAATACCGATTCTGCCTCCGCTTCGAATGGTAAAATACGCAGCATGAGTATAAGAAAACATCGGCATCATTATTCCGTATATGGCAATGAATTTGGTAGCCATCTGTCGTACTGCATCACTTGTATTATATAAAAGCGGGAAAAACGGACTGACAGCAGCCATAATCACTCCGAATACGGTACCGCACAAAACAGTAAAGCGAATAAGCTTTTTCGCACTTTCTTTTGCTTCCTCGATTTCGCCGCGTCCCAGAATCTGACCTACTATAATTCCTACGGCTTCACCCATTGCGAGGAATGCTACGCCCAGCAGATTCCATATCGTGGATTCGATATTTAATGCAGCTACCGCATCAAGGCTCCTATACGAATAGCACTGGTTCAAAAAAGTAGTTCCGAGTGACCATAACGTTTCGTTGCACATCAACGGAATCATCTTTGTAATAAACTTCGGAATCAGATGTCCCGGAACCATAAACGACTTGAAGGCACCGATAATAAATGGATGATTCTGTGCATGTGTTCCCGTATAAATCATCAACACAAACATTTCGACAAAACGCGAAATAACGGTAGCAATAGCAGCACCGACAGCTCCCAGTCTCGGAGCCCCGAAGTATCCGTATATCAATATAAAATTACCGACAAGGTTTACGAAAACAGCTACGAGCGATGCCATCATCGGGACCTTGGTCTGCCCCGTATCACGTAAGGTTCCGGCATATGAATTGGTGATAGCTACAGGAAACAATCCTATCAGCATAACATTCATATACTTAACACCGATATTCAGTGTCTCGGCTGCATCCGCAGGATTTCCTTCTCCCTGCAAAAACAGATTAATCAGCGGCTTTGCAAAAAGAAACAGCACCGCTATGCAGCATACCGTCAATATGGTGTTGGCTACTATTTTGAATCTGAAGGTATAGCGAACACCCTCTGTATTCCCTTCACCGAAGTATTGTGCGGTAAAAATACCGACTCCTGCCGTAGCTCCGAAAATAACCAGAAAATATACGAACATCAGCTGGTTAGCTATGGCTACACCCGACAGGGCATTTGTTCCCACACGCCCAATCATCAGATTGTCGAGCATGCTTACGAAATTTGATATGGCATTCTGTATCATAATGGGCAGCGCCAGTCCCAGCGCTGCCCCAAAAAACTTTTTGTTACTTTGGTTCTTCATAATTACATAAAACTCTTTGCAATTCTTAATTTTTTATTACTAATTCTGTAATCCGGACTTAACCGTTATGGTGCCGTCATCGTTAAAAGTTATGCTCGCAATTCCCTCTGAAGCCTTTATGCTGCCAAATCGCGGATAAAAATATACCACACGGTCATTCGAAACATTGGCCACTATGTAATGGGTCTTTTTGAAAATGAAATCCCAGTCATCAGTAGTATCACCAAACGACTGAATAATAGTCTCATTGGTCAAAGCTTCCGAAATATCATATGTAAGGTCTTCGCCGGTCACATAATTATGTGCAAAAATCGAGGTGCAGTCATCATCGGTTTCATCTCTATAAAAAATCCAGTCTCCCGCAACATTCCAGTTGTCTGCAAAACGGTCAAGTGCCGTAGTAACGGTATTTGTTCCTCGTTCTCTGAACAATATTCCGTTCATGGTCATAAGGAAGATTCCCTTTTCGGATTTCATCATAGGGAACATAAAAGGCTCCAGATGCTGCAAAGTACTCTCATCGGTTTGATAACTCTGAGGTGCTTTGCCTTCATCCTCTGCGGACATATTTCCATGGCCGAGCGAGTAAATGCAGGCTTCGTATGTTCCGAAATCCGAGCATTCCTCGTACTGTCCCGATGCAAAATCATATGAAACCAATCCAACATCGGCATAAAGGCCGGAAAGCAACATCTTATTGGAACCCTTTAAGGATCCTTCCGAAGTGTAGCCGTAATGGAAAACCCCCGACATGGGATCCTCTGCAATTTGTCTTGCATACAGTTTGCCGTCCTCAACCAGACATCCTTCTTTAAATACAACTCGGTATCCGCTAAAGTCAAGCGAGGTAGGTCCCGTTACCGTATCGGCTGCAACATCATAGGTCCATACCAGAAATTCTCCGGGACTGGGCTCTTTATATGAATCCCATTCGACTATGTAGATAATTCCGTTATCTTCAAGCAAATGATGCGTCCAGTTCGTTCCGTCCCAGCCGTCGGGATAAAGGAAATTGAATCCGCTTATTTCAACATCCTTTGTAGTAATCGTCCCGTCATCCGCAACCATTACTTTGGATAAATAGGCAGTTGTAATATGCTCTTCCTTTTTCTCAAAAGTCTTGTAATCATCCGGTGTTTCTCCCGTTGTCATCATCCAGAATCCGTCATCGTACGGAATTACTTCCATTGGATAGTTGTTATAGTAATCGTGGAAAGATATTTTTTCATACTTGCTTGAAGAATTTCTGCCGTAATAGTCCGGCGTTGAAACCGTATCATAAATAACCTCATATAGTTTATCGTAATATTGCGTAGCAAAATATACCGTTCCATCGGGGTTCGGGAATACCTGTAAAGGGTACAAAGTATTATTTCCCTGTCCTGATCCGCAGGGCGGCACGGGAATATTCTTTTGCGTTATACCGCCGCCTCCTCCTTGTGGTTTATTAGGGTCATTAAATACAAACGGAACGGAAATAGTCAGTTCCATTTTTGTATCCTTTGCATCTACCGTAGGGAAGCCGTTTCCAAAATCAAGACCGGAATCAACAGCGGGCTGCTGGAACTGGATATCCCCATGTATACCATATATTCCGTACTTTTCTCCTGCTCTGTCGCAGTATCTGCCGCCGGCTTTGCCCGTCACGGTAGTATATGAACTGTGAAGTGCACAACCGACCGTGGATAGCAGCATGGCACCGATAACACATGCCGCAATCATTTTTTTCAGATATTTTTTCATGTTATTTCCTTTCATTTTCATTCCCCTTACTGTACATAAAACTGCAATTCACTGACACAAGTGTCGGAATACTTACTACCCGGTACCGCATACTCAATCGTGAACGTTACCGTCTTTGTATTATGCACAGTGTCGAAAGGACATAAATCACTGTACTCATAATTTGTTACATCCCCGGATAAGGAGTCCGTAAGAGAAAAGGTTTCACTCGAACCATCATCAAAGGATACCGAAAGTGTCTTAATCTTTCCGTTCTTATTATATAAATCCTGGCTCTTGAAATAGCCGTTGGCTATAGAAAATGCAGCCAAAGAAACTTCGGAATCAAAAGTTACGCTAAAGCTCTCTCCTTCACCGCAATCCCCCATTCCTTCAACCCAGGCTGTCGACAAATTACCGTCAACCAGGTACGATGATTTATGAGTTCCCGAGCTTTCACTGAGTTCTGAGGAAGCGCTGGTTGACATAATGTGAGAGTTCAAAAGTTCCGTCATATTATTGACATCAACACTTGCTCCCGATGATGACATGGCTCCATTTTCTTCCGCAAGCTTTAGATATGTATCTTCATCCATGTTCGCAGGGTCGTAACCGTAAATCGTACCCGTAGGAGCACTCTTTCTGGTCGTGGAATTCTTGTCATCCGTATCATCCGGCCAATCATTATAGAAGGTATCGTATGTAGTTTTGACTTTAATCTTTTTTATTACCGTAACATATTCCATGCCTTTAATAATAATCGGCGATGCCACCGGGCATGCTCCGGGTTCTTCCGGTTCTGTTGTGGGAATTGCCCCCGAAGTAGGTTCGGGAGTTTCGTCTGTCGGTTCAGGTGTATATGTAGTTTGGCCGCCTCTACGCCCGGAATCAGGAACATTTCTTGTTTCGTCCCATTCCGCGGTAATCACTATCGGTGTAAAAATGTCTGTGACATCATATTCTTTTGCTGTTTCCATACTTGTTGCGGCACAATTAAATATTTCATAAGTCAGTTTTTCCGTGCCTTCACCGTATGCATATATGTTTCCCGTGCAAACAACGGAACCCTTGGGCATTCCTGTCGTTTCATCACATACAAACTTTAATGTCAAATCGTACTCAAGTTTGTCGCAGATTCCTTCATCGTCATCATATACGGGAGGATATGATGTTCCCGTAAGACGCATTGTACCGGTCTTTTCATCAAAGCTTTGAGATGCCGTCGAATTGTGCGTTGCGCACCAATCTATATCCGGGAATTTGTAAAAAACTTTTTGATCGCCGGTTGATAACGTAACCTCTCGCATGGGGTCATATTCGGATTTGGCTCCGAGATACATTCCCGTAAAGCCGCAGTTTTTCTCACTATCAAAGTAAATCATCATTTCACAGGGACCGATGAGCCCCTCAGCATCGGAAAATGCCTCTTTTCTGGCGTCAATAATCAGGGTATTGTCAGGATCCTGACCATTACCCAGCGTTGAATCCTGTGTCGGTTTTCTGTCAAAAAGATGATACTGTTTATACTTTGCTTCATCCAATATGTCTGCATCGGTAATTCTGACATTTCCAAAAAGACGGATATAACAGCAACTGCCGATTTCCGAAACCGTATGTTCCCAAATCACCCCGAAGTCTTTTTCTTCGTGATGAATTGTTTCCTGTTTGAATCCGTCCCACCAGGTATCATCGTATATCGTTATCTCTTGGTAGTCTGTCGTCTCGGGGATTCGCCAATCCCCGTCAAGCGGTATCTCCATGCCCGGGAGTCTCGAATCCGTCATCGTTTCTCCCGTTTCCGGGGTATCGCCCGGTACGGGCGTGTCGCAGGGCTCCGGTGTAATCACGGTTTCCGTTTCAACCAATTCCAGATCTTTAGTGGTCAGAATTCTCGTATCTGTAACTGCTTGACCATGATGAACCATCCAGTATTCACCTTCGATGGCACTGCCCTCATAATCTGATGATGAATTTCGTACATACATGGTCTGACCGTCGGGATTTAAATAGAAAGTCAGCACTCCCGAATCGGAATACATGCGCAGACACTCATCAATACACTCCGGAATTTCGCTGTCGCAAAAATCCGAAGGAACCGCTTCAAAGGCCATATTCATGTCATATATTTTCTTATCCTCGGCAGGCTGATAATTATACCAGTAATACGGAACCGCAGGGTCGCCTTCATAAATAATTACTTCGGCGCCTTTATCAGTTACATCCTTAATTCTGATGTAATACTCTGCATCCGATTTAACGAATCTGTTATCTTCAAAGCCGCATACCTCATCGGAACTGGCTTTTATCGACAAAGCATTCATCGGCAATATTGTCAAAACCAGTGCTATTACAAGCACTGAGGCTATTTTCTTAATTGTACCTGAGCGCATCTTCATTATTCATCTCCTCCCTTTTTGAACTTTGCCAAAGGAGAATCACTATCCTCGTCTTCTTCCTCTACGTCTTCCTCTTCTATTATGACTTCTTCCACACTTTCATCGAAATCCCCGTCTACATCCACTACAGCAGCGGGTGCACCGAAATCTTCGGAATCGGAATCAGCGTCTTCGTCATCGGATTCTTCGTCATCTTCTGAATCTGCATCTTCATCAGAAGCCTCTTCGTCACTGTCGATATCCTCGGAATCGGATTCCTCCTCTGAATCCTCATCATCCTCGTCATCATTGTCTGCATCTTCAGCCTCCAATTCGGCGATGAAGCTAAGTACTTCGGAATCAATATATCCTGTTTCTTCCTGATAGTCTAAGATAGCATCATAAAGGATTTCGCTTTCCGTCTCCATAAAGCCCTCAGCCAGTATCTTGGCGCCTTCTTCGTACTGCCCCATCTGATAGTAGGCCGAAGCTATGCCCATGTAGGCATAAATTTCATCTTCGTTACGATCGAGAATTTTTTCGTATTTTTCGATAGCCTTTTCAAAATCACCCTTCATAAAGGTTTTTTCCGCCAGGCGGAAAGAAATCTCGTTTATGGGGTTTCCGCATGCGGTTAATGCAAGCGTCATAGCCATCAAACATACCAATACTCCGATTTTTTTCTTCATAAAACAATCCCTTTCATATTCCTCTTTATCTAAACGGTCTGCAAGCATATGATTTTCAGACCTACACATCCAATCTCTGGCGCTTAACCAAATCCGCAAAAATGCCGTTCTTTTCTATGAGTTCTTCATAGGTACCGTCCTCACAGATTTTGCCGCCGTCAAGAACAATAATTCTATCACAATGCCTGATGGTTGACAATCTGTGCGCAACAACTATTCTGGTGCATTTAAGAGCATCTATCGCTTCGGATACTTTCTTTTGGGTAACATTGTCGAGCGCACTGGTAGCCTCATCAAAAATCAAAACCTTGGGCTTCGGTGCAATGGCTCTGGCGATAAGAAGTCGTTGTTTCTGACCTCCCGATACTCCGCCCTGTCCTTCGGCTATCAACGTATTCATGCCCATAGGCATAGCCTTTATATCTTCATCCACGCAAGCAAGTCGCGCTGCCTCCCAGGCATCATCCAGCGTAAGTCTCGGCGCAGAAATGGTAATGTTTGAATAAATATCTCCCAAAAACATACGTCCGTTTTGCATTACCGTTCCGATTTTTTGACGTAAAGACTTGATGTCTATCTTGGTTATGTCCTTTCCGTCAAAGAAGATGGAGCCTTTGTTGGGCTTTTCAAATCCCAAAAGCAGTCTGATTAATGTAGATTTGCCACAGCCTGTGGCACCGCATATGGCGATATATTCACCTGCACGGATTTTCAGTGACAAATCATCCAGCACAAGCGGCATGTCTTCTTTATATCTAAACGAAACATGGTTAATTTCTATGTTTCCCGTTACATTCTTTATTTCTTCCTTGTCCTCGGAAACCTCAGGCTCTGTTTCCATAATGGGACGCGCCATATCCAAAGTCGGCTTGATTTCGGCTATGGTAAAGGCTATTCCTGCCAAAGAGGTAAAGGCACCGGACACCATTCCGTATGCAGAAGTAAATGCATAATAATCCGAAACGCTGACCTTGGTCTTTACAGCCAGATAATACATAACCAAAGTTCCGACAGCAGAAATTATCATCGTCAAAGTTCCGCTCAATTTAATGAAGGTCGGCG
>JAZUFW010000066.1:0-18676 GCA_045640905.1 Lachnospiraceae bacterium | reverse complement strand
CATGGCATAATCTTCGTCGGTATTTGAATGTTCTTTAATATATTTTTCATATCCTATACTTTTCACAAAAATTTTGACGGCGTTTGATTTATTCATTTTTTGACATAAGTATATTTTTGAAAACAAATTCTTTATATTGTCACAAACATTATCATTATTTTTATAAAAAGCAAGTAAATCTATCTCTTTTACAACATCGTTTACCAATGCATTTCTTTGTATAAATCGTTCCGGCTTGTTCATAAACATTAAAAAATCTTCTCTATTTTGACCTTGGTAAACGAACTTAAGAAAATGATATATATCGTTTAGCACAAATGATTCTTTGCTCTTTTGCTTAACTTCCTTTATCGAAACCGGAATGCCGTTTTTGGCTAAAAGCGATGCATATATATTGACTTCACGGTTGTTTCTCAATAGAACAACACTTTTTGACTGAGTTTCACGGTCAAGTTTTCCCAAGACTTCAACCAAATACTTCTCTTCATCATTCCTGGTATCAAATAATTTATAAAAAACATTTCCGCCCGTTTTAGTTCCTTTTATGTTCTTTATGAATCTGTTTTTGTTCTTTGAAATGACCTCTTTTGCAAACGAAATAATAGTTTCTTTTGACCTATAATTGTCAGAAAGGTAAAGAATTTCCGTATTTTCATATTCCTTTATGAACTTCCGCATAAAGAGCGGACTGGAGCCTCTAAAGCCATAAATAGCCTGGTCATCATCCCCAACTGCAAACACGTTAAATTTAGGTTCCGCAACCAATTTAACCAGTTTATACTGAATTTCATTAATATCCTGAAACTCGTCAATTATTATATAATCAAACATTCCTTTGACTCTGTTCAAAACTGCATTGTTTGAAATTAATGAGTCATAGCATAGGTTCAACATATCATCAAAATCAATGTAATTATTATCACGAAGATATTGATAATATTGTTTCACCAAAAGGTCGGTTTGTTCATCGTTTAAAAATACACTTTCATTTTTTGTGCAGGTATTTTTAGCTTTCGACATATTATCAACAAACGCTGAAATATTATCATAACCCGAAAAATAATCGGATAATCCCAACGTTGAAATAATATTTTTAAGAATATTCAATTTTTGTTTGTTTGAGATTACGGTTAATGAATTGAAACCAAAAAATGATTTTAATAAATAAAAAGAAAAAGAATGAAATGTTCCGAAGAATATTCCGTCAGGTGCACCTCTGTCGATGCTCCGTTTTTGCATTTCAAATGCCACAGCTTTTGAAAAGGTTAGAACCAATATTTTGGTCGGTTCTATTCTTAATTCCTGAGTTAAAAACAATAATCGTTCCGTTAAAGTAAACGTTTTACCCGATCCGGGTCCCGCTATAACCATAGCAGGACCTGTATCATGGGTTATTGCCTTCAACTGATATTCACTTGGGTTGTTAGGCAAAAAATCACTCCTTATTTTTGTAATAGTTCAATACCCTTTTTAATACGGGCAACAGTCTCTTCTTTTCCGAGAATTTCCATCATCTCTGTGGCCCCGCAGGGTGTCATCTGCTTTCCGCTGGCTGCTGTTCTTACGGGCCATAGAACATAACCGTTTTTATATTCATGTTTATTGGCGTAATCAATAAGCAACCGGTATAAAGAATCGTTTGAATAATCATCATGCTGTTCCAAAACAGGAAGCAAATCGGTCAAAACTTCGAGTGATGACTCCTTGGTTGTTTTCATCTTTTTATGCTCATACATCGAAGGATCGTATTCGGGCAGTTCCTTAAAGAAATCAATATGTTCTTTAATGTCCGGGAAAACTTCAATACGTGTCTTTACCATAGCTGCAATCTTCTTTAAATCACAGTCCATGTCGCCGAGAGCTTCTTTAATGTACGGTAAAGCCATATCAAAGAACCGCTCATCATCCATGGCCTTGATATATTCACCGTTCATCCATTTAAGTTTAACAATATCAAATACTGCAGGTGACTTATTAATTCGCTTGTAATCAAAGCACTTAACGAGCTCATCCAGTGAGAAAATTTCGTTGTTGTCTTCGGGCGACCAGCCGAGTAAAGCAATATAATTTATAATTGCTTCTGTTAAAAATCCCTGCTCAAGCAAGTCTTCAAAAGATGAATGTCCTGATCTTTTTGAAAGTTTTTTATGATTTTCATCAGTTAATAACGGCAAATGGATATATACGGGAACATCCCACCCAAAAGCCTCATAAAGTCGTACATATTTCGGGGATGAAGACAGATACTCATTTCCTCTGACAACGTGAGTGATGTTCATGGTATGATCATCAACCACATTGGCAAAATTGTATGTAGGGAATCCGTCTGATTTAATTAAAATCATATCATCCAATTCAGAATTATCTACGGTAATGTCTCCGTAAAGTTCATCATGGAAAGTTGTAGTTCCTTCGTTCGGTATATTCTGACGAATAACAAACGGCTTTCCTGCGTCAAGATTTGCCTTTATTTCCTCTTCGCTTAAGGATAAACAATGTTTGTCATATACGGTAATCTCTTTCCCGTCAACGATAGTTGTTTTTAATGATTCCAAACGGCATTTATCGCAGAAACAATAATATGCTTCCTTCTTTTCGATTAATTCTTTGGCATATTTCATGTAGATTCCGGTCTTCATACGCTCAGACTGTACATAAGGGCCGTATCCGCCGTCTTTATCAGGTCCTTCATCATGGATAAGGCCTGTTTTGGCCATTGTTCTGTAAATAATGTCAACAGCGCCTTCAACAAATCTTTCCTGATCTGTATCTTCGATTCTAAGCATGAAAGTACCACCTTCATGCTTGGCAATTAAATACTCATATAATGCACTTCTTAAGTTTCCTACATGCATTCTTCCCGTCGGAGAAGGTGCAAAACGTGTTCTGATTTTCATTTATTCCTCCAAAATTTATATTATTTATCCAAATCAATATCAGGTATCTTATTATCTGCTTTATTCTTAAAGTTTTCAACCTGTTTTACTGCTTCATTAATAGCAATATTTGTTCCGGCTCCCGCTATGCATCCACCGGGGCATGCCATACCTTCGATTAAGCAGCCGTTCTTCTTTCCGGCTTTAGCAAGCATTAACATCTTTTTGCATTCCGATAAAGATTCGGCATGTTCAATATTAACATCAACATCCGGATAATATGTATTGATGCATTCCTTTATGGCACCGGAAACGCCGCCGGCCACACCGTATCCTCTTCCTGCGGATGTAGCATCATTCATGGAATCCAAAGCCTTGATTTCATCAAGCAAAATACCTTTTGCTTCAAACATTCCGCATAATTCTTCAAAAGTAATAACAAAATCAACATCCGAACGAATCGTTCTTCTGGATGCTTCAAGTTTCTTCGAAGCGCAGGGACCGATAAAGACAACCAACCCTTCGGGATACTTTTCTTTAATAATTCTGGCCGTCGCTACCATAGGTGTTAATTCGTTGCTGATTTTATCTATCGTTTCAGGGAAAAACTTCTTTGCCAGTACGGACCAGGAAGGGCAACAACTTGTTAATAAAAACGGCAATTTCCCGGTAGCTACTTCTTCAACATAATTCTGGGCTTCGGCCAAAGCACCTAAATCAGCACCGATAGCGGTTTCAAATACATCAAAAAATCCAAGCTGCTTCAATGCTGTTTTGAGCATGTTTTCGTCTACATTGGGACCAAATTGACCGACAAACGCAGGTGCAACCTGAGCAATTACTTTTTTGCCGGATTGCAAAGCTCTTATTAATTGGAATATCTGAGATTTATCGGCTATGGCACCAAAAGGACAGCTAACCATACATTGACCGCATGAAACACATATTTCGGGATCTATGTATGCTCTTCCTTTCGAATCCGATTTAATCGCATTAACGCCGCAATTACTTAAACACGGCCTAACCTGATGAGATATGGCATCATAAGGACAAACCTGTTTACATTTTCCGCAACGAATACACTTCTCTTCGTCAATAACGGACTTTCCGTTTGACATTGAAATAGCGCCTCGGGGGCAAACTTCACGGCAGGGATGAGCTACACAACCCATACATTTATCGGTAACACAATATTGATTTTCAGGGCATGCATTACAGGCCGAAGGAATAACCTGCATAAGCGGCGGTTCATAGTATTTTTCATCAATATTGGATTCTTCCAAACCTTGCGTTAAATGGCTGGGTTTATTCTCGGGACGTAATGAAAGACCCATTGCAAGTCTGATTCGTTCTCTTACAATCGATCTTTCTCTGTATACCGACTGAAACGGTGATTCATCATAATCTACTATTTTATAAGGCAGCGCTTCGATATCATCTTTTAAATTTTGTGATTCGTAAGCCAATTTGGCAACTTCTTTAAAAATACGCCGTCTGTTTTTTCTAACCTGTGTATCAATTCCTCTCATATATATATCCTTAACTTACTGTATTATTAAGCAAAAATTTCTTTAACAAGCTTTCAAGTTCTTTATCATCAATGGGTTTTGAAATAAATTCGTCAAAACCTGCATCAATAAATTTTGCTCTGTCTCTTTGTAAAGAACGACTGGTCAATGCGATAATAGGGACATTGACAAATTTATCGTCATTATGATGTTCCTTAATATCGTTAAGTGTATCAATTCCATTCATTTCCGGCATCATGTAATCAAGGAAAATCAAATCATACTTCTTTTGTTTCATCATTTCAATGGCCTGAGAACCGGACATGGCCATATCAGGTTCAATTCCGTACAACTTAATCATTCCCGATATTAACTTAAGGTTGGTCGGAGTATCATCAACAACCAGAACATTTGCTTTCGGAGCAATCCACTGCGAAATCTGATTAAAATTATCCTTAATTTCAATATTTCGAAGATCTGATTCACTTCCTATACGTTGCTTCAAGACAACGGTAAAGGTTGTTCCGCTACCGATTTCAGATTCAACGGAAATGGAACCTCCCATTATTTCAACCATCGATTTGCATAATTTCAAAGACAATCCTACCGCTTCCTGTTCGGTAGAACGGCCTGTATTCATTTTATCAAATCCTTGGAACAGATTTTCTTTGTCTTTTTCTTCCAGACCGTTACTTGAATCGGAAACTTTTATTATTAATTTTGCAAATTCATTGTAAACATGATGATTTTCTATATCAACATCAAGTCTGATTTCACCCGATTGTGTAAATAATATTGCATACTCCAACAGTTTTGTCATGAAATTTTCAACGAAAGACGCATCACCTTGTAAGGCATTGGGAACATTGGGATTAATGCAATATACAATATTGACTTCATCATTGTGAAGATTGGCAGATGTAGTCATTACAGCATTATTAACGCATTTATAAATGTCATATAAATTATCTTCGGGAGAATATAACCCTGTCTCTATATTTGATAACAATAACGTATCGTTAACAATACCCAAAAGCATTCCGGACGCATTTTCAATTTGGTCCGTATATTCTCTGGCTCTTTGAGATAAGGTCTCTGTTTTAAGCAATTCGCTCATTCCGTTTATAACGTTCATGGGCGTACGAATTTCACTGGAAATATTATTCCAGAACATATCCTTTAATTCGTTTTCTTTATCTTTGTTCTCATACTGCTTCTTGATGGCATTATACGAATTCTGTGCAGCTCCTGTCAGAATATACAGATTAACACCGGCTATGACATATATTACGACATACCCCCAATAAAGCATTAATGAATTTACCATCACCTGAATTATTTCCGGGAAAATAAGGACATACAGCGAAATAACTATGGTTGAAAAAGCCCACCAGACGAGTATATAGATTTTCTTTAAAAACATTCCAAGTATGATACCGGCCATTAAAAAAATAACAACCGACATAGCCAATGTCTGAAGCAGATAACCAACATAACTGACGGTCATAAGCAAAGAAAAAATAGTGACATAAACAACCAAATCTATCTGACTTTGAAATATTTGGCCGAAAAATAAAAGAATCACTAAAACGCAAACAGACCAAACTGCAACTTTACGAGTTTGGTCAAGCGAACAATTTATTAAGCTGTATGCTATATGAAAGCCCAATATCAATAAATACTGAACAAAACATATAGTCAGTAATTTCCTGTTACTAAGCATGATGCTCCTTATTGTTTGCCGGTGCTTCCGAATCCTCCGCGATCGGTATCGTCCAAATGATCTGTCTCTTCAAAGACAATTTGGGGCTGATTTTTCATAATTCTAAATTGGCAGATACGATCGTTTGTCTTTATTTCGGTATCTCTTAATGCATAAACGGGAACAAACCATTGATCGTTATCCCCACTGTATGAACAATCAATAACGCCCATATGATTTGTTTGAATGATTCCATAATTCTTAAATGTAGAACTTCTGGGAACCACATGAGCTTCGTATCCTTCGGGTAATTTCATTGCCACCCCAAGAGGAATAAGTTTGAACTCACCTTTCTTCAATATTACATCATCGGCAGCTCGCAAGTCAATCCAGTCAGACTTGCCGTCAATATACGTCAATTTGTCGATTTTATCAGTAAAATACTTTATTTTAATCTGTTCCATATACTCTCCTTCAAAAAATAATGCACCACCTTAGGATGGTGCATATTATTTATAAATTCCCTTAATAATATTAATATTCGGGGCAATGCAAAATCGGTGTTGCCGGATCTGTTGATTTTAATGTGGCCTTAACATCGATAACTCGCTGATTTGATGAACCTTTCCATCTCAATTTAACATCTTTAAGTTCTGTCTTGAACTCACCGTCAACCAATACATCAATATATTGCATACATGAATAGTGAAAAATATTTTCCCATGAATCGCCGGTATATAACCATATTGTCTTATCGGGATATTTTTCTTTTATCTCAGCCATGAGATTACGTACGTCCAGTCTGTTTGCGGCATGTAACGGATCTCCGCCGGAAAAAGTGATTCCGGAAATATATGATTTATCCAGTTGATCAAAGATCTCCTGTTTTGCGTTTTCATCGAACAACAATCCGCCCGCGGGATCCCATGTAATGGGATTCTGACAATCTTTACAGCAATGTGAGCATCCGGAAACCCACAGTACTACTCTCAGACCATCACCGTTAAGCATGTCGTCTTTGGTGATATTATGATACCTCATTACATACTCTTCCTCTCTTTGATTTCAGCCATTTTGGCTTCGTTTAATCGCGTATCACCATGTACACGTGAATAAGAAAGGTATCCGTTCATACGGTCAATTTTCGTCAAATTCTTCGATCCGCATTTAGGACATACATCCATTTCCAATTCCTGATGACCGCAATCATCGCAATAAGCAAGAGAAAGATTAACGCCTTCGTAAAATCCCATTTCCATCGCTCTGCGAATCAGCGTTTTGATAGCTTCTTCGTTGTAGTCTATCGGATATTTTACATACTGAATTTTGCCGCCGTTCGAAAGTTCCCAGAACCTGTATTCCAAATCCTGCTTCTGAATAGGCGTAATATCTTCGGTAACATGGCAATGGAAAGAATTTGATACATATTCTCTATCAGATACGCCTTCAACAATACCGTATTTTGCACGGAACTGTTTTACCTGTAAGCCGCAAAGACTTTCGGCGGGAGTTCCGTATATAGCATACAGATTTCCGTCTTCTTCTTTGAATTCGGATATCTTTTGATTAATATGCTCCAAAACTTCCAAAGCAAACTGTCCGTCTTCAACCAGACTCTTTCCGTTATATAATTCCTGAAGCTCGTTAAAAGCTGTGATTCCAAAGGAGGCAGTTGCAGTTTTTAAAATCGGCTTAATCTTGTCAGTAAGTTTCAAGTTACCGCCGTAGAATCCTCCCTCGCAATATGCAAGAGGGTTTGTGGAAGCCCTCATTTCTCCCAAGTATGCATATGTACGTATATGCAACTGCCTAATAAGGTTTAAGTAATAATCAAGAACTTCATAGAAATCCTTAGATTCCTGTCTTGATTTAGCTAAAATCATAGGTAAATGCAATGAAACGGCACCTATGTTAAATCTTCCTACAAATACAGGCATATCATCGTCATCGGCAGGATGCATTCCTCCTCTTTCATACCAAGGAGACAAAAATGCACGACAACCCATGGGTGAAATTACTTTGCCGTACTGTTTGTACATTGAAGCTATATATCCTTTACCTGTTAATGATAACCAGTCGGGATACATGGTCTTTGCAGAGCAACGTACACCTGCTTCAAATACATCCTCCAACGGGCATCCCGGTCCGTGAAGATTTTCATCATACAAAAATACGATTTTAGGGAACAAAACAGGCTTTTTACATTCCTTTTTACCCTGTCCTTTTCTACGAACATTTAACATTGAAATAGTAGCAAGTTTTGCAAATCGTCCTGTTCCTATTCCTGCAGTAACTGTTATAAAAGGATAATCACCTCTTGAAGAAGCAACGGTATTAAACTTATATTCCCAACCCTGGAAGCCCTGTTCAAACTCGCGCTGAACATCATTATAACTTTCTGCCTCGGCAGTTTCCTGATCAATTCCGAGTTTCAAATATTTCTTTAAACTCTTTTCGTATGTTTTTTCAGCATAAGGCTCCAGTATCTTGTCAACTTCCGGAACTGTGAATCCGCCGTATTGCTGTGAAGCTGCAGAAAGAACAATATCTCCAATTACGTCAAATGCAACGTCCAAAGTCTTCGGTTCGTTGTACCAGATATTACCCATTTCAAAGCCACCGGATAATACGTTGGCAACATTAAACAGACAGCAATTCATGGTATCACGTCTGGCAGACATATCATGTACATAAATATAGCCGTCACGGCATGCCTGAATTTCTTCGGTAGTCATAAAGAATTTTTGATAAAGTTCTTTATTAAACTGATTGAAAATCAAACTTCTTTTAGTTGAAACAAGGGCTGAATCGGTATTGGCGTTTTCTTTGTCACCGATATACATGATAGATTGAGACTTCTTGTACACATCATCCATCATACGAACGAAATCCTGCTTATAGTTACGGTAATCACGATATGATTTGGCAACTATGGGCTTAACTTCTTCCAATGCACTTTCTACAATATTATGCATAATCGGAATGGGGATTTCCGTAGTATCAAGCTCATCTACTTTATCTATAACATATTGACAAATATGATCTTTTTCTTCATCGGAAAACTTGGTTAATGCTCTGTATGCAGATTTGCCTACAGCATCAATAACCTTTTGCACATTAAACTTTTCCAAAGAACCGTCTTTTTTAATTACTTTAATGTCCTTTGCCGGTTTAAACTTTTCTCCGTAATTGATCTTCGGAGTTTCTTCGTTAGCCATATTTCCTCCCTCGGCACTCAACATGTAGTGCAACATTAAAAATCCAAAGCACAACATATTGTGCTCAAGATTTAGTATAAAGATAAATATATATGATGTCAACGCGCCTTTTTGGTAAATAGTGCATAAAAAAAGGAAGAAAACTTTGTTGAAAATTTTCTTCCTCAATCACTGTATGTAGCTAATGCATCTTGCAAATACTCTATATATTGTATTTTGACAGCTTTTGGCATTTCAATTTTGAATTCGGGGCCCAATCCGAAAAACCATCCGAAAAACTGATTTGAAACAGAAACTTTTATTCGGCAGGAAACCCTGTTATCCTTTAACGGTCTTATATCAATTTCCTTTCCGAAACGGTCAAGCAAAATACCGATCTTTTCTTCCGGTAAAGAAACCGTAACAGTATCATTTTCCCCGGCAAACATTCCAAAATTCGACGTCGTATAAAACCCTAAATCAAACGCATTGAATTCTTCAAATCCCTCTCGCGGTTCCTTCGACAAAATATCAATGTTTTTCATTTTGTCGACTCGATAATGCCTTATTTGATTACTGTAATAATCATAAGCAATCAAATAATAATTATCGTCTTTTACAGTCAATGCGAAGGGCGATACCCGATATAATCTGTTTTGATTTTTCGGAACCAGTTCTTTATTTCTGTTCCAAATCAAATAAACAAATGTAATCTGACGGTTGTCACGAATCGCAGTATGAAGTTTGTCAACATTATAATAAAGGCTCTCGTTTTCGGTCTTTACACGACCTTCTACGAAAACCTCTCTGGATAATTCTTTCTTTTCCGAAGGCCCTACAAGTGACGAGAGCTTTCCGATGAGTTCTTTTGATTTTTTACCCGAAATATAACGACTCGAAAGAATTGCTTCTGTAATAATCTTCAATTCCGGCAGTTCAAAATCCCTGCTCCTTAGATAATATCCGGAAATATCTTTGCCTTTTCTGACACCGATATCAAGCCCGAAATCTTTCATGCAGGCTATATCCGAAATCACGGTTTTTCTTTCGACGATAATATCGTTTTCAGCCAAATAATCAATAATTTGAGAACAACTCAGGCACTTTTGCTCATCTGTCTGTTCATACAGAGCCTTTAAAATATAAAGCAGTTTACTCTTTTGCTTCGCTTCCTTCGGCATCTAATAATACTTCCTTATTATTCTTTGATTTGCGTGCTTTAATTCCTATAAATATGGCAATTCCCATAACAGCCGCACATACAATAACTACGAACAAATATGCTTTAAAATAAAGCAAAAATGAAATCAGATTTTCCATAAATATGTAACCGCCTTTCAAATATTTATTATAAAAAACAAGCTGACATTTGGCAACTTAAATGTAATTATATGCATTCTTTACTATGTCATCGGGAAATTCAATGAATTTCAGCAATTTAATAGCATTATTGGCTGTTGCCGGTCCTTCTTTTAACTTGTAATCAAAAGAAATATTATTTTCATCTATATTTTCACCGAAATGATAGTTTGCATATTGCTTTTCCAACAAGGTTGTCAATTCAATATCATGCGTCGAAGCAAAACATAAAGCTTTAGTATAAAGATATTCGAGGATACTGCGACCTGCAGCAATACGTTCTTTTGTATTTGTTCCCTTTAATACCTCATCTACAAAACATAAACAATCGTTTCTTTGTTCTATCATTTTTACGATACGTTTTAACGCTTTAATCTCAGCCATATAGAGGCTGTCGCCTTTGATCACGTCATCCGTAACCGACATGGATGACATTACATAAAAGAACGAAGCTTTATATGATTTGGCCAAAACAGTATTAATACTTTGGGCAAGCAAAGCATTAATGGCAACCGTACGTAAAAAAGTAGACTTTCCGGAAGCATTACATCCGGTTAACAATATGCTTTGATCGGCTTTAATGCTGTTGGATACCGGATTATCAATAAGCGGATGGTATAAATCTTCGGCTTCAAAGTACTTTTGCGTTTCGACAAATTCAGGGACCGAATAAAATGAAAGACCTTTTCTGAATTGTATTATTCCGATATAAGCATCAATTTGACCTAAGTCAAACAAAAATGAATCAATAGTTTGATAGTTCTTTTTAAATTTATCCAAAAGATTATAAAAATAAATGATGTCGTAATGAAAAATAAGTTTTAGAAGTTCCAACACAGCATCAAGAACAGAACCGCTACCACCGTTTACCGTTATTCCGTTCATATTACCTAAAAACACGGAAACATTTTTTAGCTTTTTCAATTCTTCATATTTATCTTTTTCTATAAACGGAATTTGCAAACCATATTTTATTGCTTTGGAAATATATGCAAAACTGTTTAAATACGGCAAAATCAGATTATGCTTTTTAAAATATGTAATCATATTGATTACAATGCATACAGCCAGTGCAATTATTCCGAACGTCGGAAAAGTAAAAAGCAAAACCAGACCGATAATAATCAATACAATCGGCAAATATAGATTAATTGAATTTATGCCGGGAGCATTTTCAAGAAAATATAAATATTCGAAACAGGATATCTTTTTTAATCTTGAGATTTTCTTTAATTGTGATATAGAATTCGATATTCCCTGCGGATTATCTTCTATCTCTTTTATTCTTCTCCCCCTATTTTGACTTTCATCATGCGAAATAACGGGATTTCGGAAAAGAAAATACAAAACTTCATCTCCGAGGGAACTCTCACAATGATTAATTTTGTCAAAAACTTTGCCCAATGACAAATCATTAAACGTAATGTCATCTATATAGTTTTCGCCTTTATGCGCTTCACAATAAGTTTCAATCATCTATTACTCTTTCTTTGATCTGCGTAACTTTTTTATAAATCTCCGCTTCACTGTTTCCGTTAGGAAGATTGAATTTTCCGTCTTTATACAATATGCATCCGTTAATCATCGTCATTTTGACATTGATTTTGGAACCTGAATATACAATGTTTTTAGGAATATTGTTAATAGGCTGCATATTGGGCATATTTAAATCAAGCATAATAATATCAGCCAATCTACCTTTTGCCAAAACGTCACACTCATCAAGACGCATTGCTTTTGCTCCGTTTACGGTAGCCATTTTTAATACTTCAATTGCATCGACACTCGATGCATCACCGTCAAGATACTTTGCAAGCGATGAAACCAAAAACATTTCTCGAAACATATCAAGACAATTGTTTGATGCCGGTCCGTCTGTTCCTATTGCTATATTTATGCCGTTATTCATCAACTTTGAAATAGGACAGATTCCCGAAGCAAGTTTTAAATTGGAGGCAGGATTTGTAACAACAGACAATTTGTGCTTTTTGATAATCTCTATATCATTATCATCAAGATAAATACCGTGATAAATTCCGCCGCCGAAATCAAACATACCAAGAGAATCCAGGTATGCCATCGGAGTCAATTTATGACGTTCGATACAACCTTCAACTTCCGAAGCGGTTTCCGACAAATGAACAAAACACGGAGCTTTGTATTTATGAACCAACGCCGAAATAGCTTTCATATTTTCTTCGGAAGTCGTATATTCGGCATGAAAACCGAGAATATATGACTGAAGCGAATCCTTTTTATTGTATTCAAGATACATCTTTTCAAGCAAAGCAGTATTTTGACTGAAATTATTCATTGCACCGACCTGGACACAACGAAATCCCATATCATCCATCGCATCAGCAATTGATTCAGGCGTCAAATACATGTCAAAACATGACGTAATTCCGCTGGTCAAATATTCCAAAACAGACAGTTTTGTTGTTTCGTAAATATCTTTATCGGAAAGCTTTGCTTCTACAGGGAAAATGGATTCATTTAACCACTTATCAAGCGGTAAATCATCTGCCAACGAACGTAAAACACTCATACCCGAATGAGTATGAGCATTTTTGAATCCGGGCATTAATAAATTTTTATTGCAATCGATTTCTTCATCAAATGTCGTTTCATCAAATGTTTCCCCTGATTTGACAATTGCTGAAATTCTATTGTCCGAAATATGAATTTCTCCTTCGAAAATATCTTCTCCGGAAACCATCGATAATATCCTGGCATTATAAAGTCTGATTTTCATATTAAGCCTTCTCTAAATTAGCAGGACCAAAACCTTCGGGAATAAGTTCACACAAAGCATAAACTTTATAGTCGGTCTCTGACTTTGCAACAATAACAACAAAAGAATCAGGATCGCAAAACTCCATCATTACCTGTCTGCACACACCGCAGGGAAATGCAAATTGGTCAATCTTCTTTCCTTTCGGAGAACCTACAATGGCAATAGCTTTGAACTTTTTTACACCTTCAGATACAGCTTTGAAAAAAGCTGTTCTCTCAGCACAATTGCTGGGACCGTATGCAGCATTTTCAATGTTACAGCCCGTAAAGGTTTTTCCGTCTTTGGTAAGCAATGCTGCGCCGACAGCATATTCGGAATACGGGCAATATGAGTATTCTCTCGCTTTAATTGCACTGGAAATCAAATCACGAACAGGAACTGCTTTAAGCAAAGTAACAAGTCGTTCATTCATTTCGTCGTTATCGTCTTTAATGAATTCTCTTTTCATAAGAATTGCTCCTAGAATGCTTTGATTGATTCTGTAACAAGTTTTTCAAATAAAGGTGCTGCCTTTAAGGAAGCTTCCTGAACCTCTTCATGTGTTAACGGTGTAGGTGACATGCCTGCTGCGAGGTTACATACGCAGGAAATACCGCATATCTTCATACCCATATGGTTTGCTGCTATTGCTTCAACAACGGTAGACATGCCGACAGCATCCGTTCCCAAAGTTTTTAACATACGAATTTCGGCAGGCGACTCAAACGAAGGTCCTGTTAACTGTGTATAGATTCCTTCCTTTAACTCAATACCGTTTGTTTTTGCGGCATTTCTGATTACATCCTGTAATTCAACGTCATATACATGTGACATATCGGGGAATCTGGTTCCCAGTTCATCGACATTGGGTCCTATTAAAGGATTGGGAGCAAAGCAGGAAATATGATCTGTTATAAGCATAAAATCGCCTGCTTTAAAATCTTTATTAAGTCCGCCGGAAGCATTTGTTAAAAACAAAATTTCAGCGCCCATTTTATGCATCAATCTGCAGGGAAGTACTACATCAGAAATGGCATAACCTTCGTAATAATGTACTCTTCCTTTCATGCATACTACAGGAACCTCTCCAACATAACCGAAAATAAACTTTCCTGCATGTCCGGGTATGGTAGAAACAGGGAAATCCTTGATTTCTTTATAATCGATTTCTCCGACAACTTTCATGGTGTCGGCATAATTTCCAAGTCCGGAACCCAAAACCAAAGCAACCTTGGGTGTCAAAGGGATTCTGTCTTTAATGGATTCATAACTGTTAATTAATTTTTCATATACAGGATTCATACATTACCTCCGAAAATTATAAAACAATTTTTCTGAAATTCTTCTTTCCGCGCTTTAATACTATGCCGTCACCTTCAAATACACTCTTATCATAAGAGGTTCTGAAATCGGTAACCTTTTCATCGTTAACTGTTGCGCCACCCTGATCGACAGCTCTTCTTCCGTCAGATCTGGAAACTACCAAACCGCTCTTTACCAACAAAGAAACGATATCTATCTTGCCGTCAACAAAATCATCCTCCGTCAGGTTGTATGTAGGCATATTTTCGGAAGAGCCTTGTGAGAACAAAGCCTTGGCGCTTTCCAAAGCTTTATCTGCTTCTTCTTTTCCGTGTACCAATTCTGTAAGTTCATGAGCCAAAATTTCCTTGGCTTTATTAAGGTCTGCACCTTCCCACTTTTCCATTTCCTTGATTTCTTCAAGAGGCAAGAACGTAAGCATTTTGAGGCACTTAATAACATCGTCGTCTCCGACATTTCTCCAGTACTGGAAGAATTCAAAAGGAGAAGTCTTTTCGGGGTCAAGCCATACAGCACCTTTGGCTGTTTTACCCATCTTCTTGCCTTCGGAATTAAGCAACAAAGTAATGGTCATGGCATATGCATCCTTACCGAGTTTACGACGGATAAGTTCGGTTCCGCCAAGCATATTCGACCACTGGTCATCACCGCCGAACTGCATGTTGCAGCCGTATCTTCTGTATAACTCGTAGAAATCGTAGCTCTGCATCAACATGTAGTTGAACTCCAGGAATGACAATCCTTTTTCCATACGCTGTTTGTAGCATTCAGCTCTTAACATATTATTTACGGAAAAATGAGGTCCTATATCTCTGATAAATTCAACATAGTTAAGATCCAAAAGCCAATCGGCATTATTTACCATCATGGCCTTTCCTTCACCGAAATCAATAAATTTGGACATTTGCTTTTTAAAGCATTCGCAGTTATGTTCAATTGTTTCTTTGGTCATCATGGTTCTCATATCGGTTCTGCCGGAAGGATCGCCGATCATACCGGTGCCGCCGCCTACCAGAGCAATAGGTTTGTTTCCTGCCATCTGTAATCTCTTCATCAAACATAAAGCCATAAAATGACCGACATGAAGGGAATCGGCAGTAGGATCAAAACCTATATAAAAGGTTGCTTTACCGTTGTTAATTAAGTTTTTAATTTCTTCTTCGTCAGTTAACTGAGCAAGCAGTCCTCTTTCTTTTAATTCGTCAAAAATAGTCATCTCAATATCCTCATTTCTATTTATTTATCATTAATTTATTCATTGCTTCGTTTAATCCCTTAACTGTAAGTTTATACATAGGGAACATTTCTTTAACGGCAGTTTCGGCTTCACGCCAAGGTGCATGTCCCGGCGCCATTTTAGGATTAAGCCATACTACCTTTTTATAATGGCGTTTTAATAATGTCAACCATTCGTAACCGGAAAGCCCATCATTGGGGCCTCTGTAGTTACCTGTATCGGAATACAGTTCTTCCGGAGCCATGGCTGCATCACCGACAATAATGACTTTATAATCGGAATCTAAATTTCTAAACATCCATTCCGTTTCAATCCAATCGCCGTTTTCACATTCCGGTGTCTTATAAAGATGGGAATAAATACAATTATGAAAGAAATATGATTTAACATCTTTATAATGATTTGATTTATTAACAGATTGAAACAGTTCACTCAAAAGCGTTGTATACGGAATCATGGTTCCGCCCGAATCCATCAAAAGCAAAAGCTTGACAGAATTCTTTCGCGGCTTTTCCATAACAATCTGTAAGCAACCGCCGTTATTGCAGGTTTTGTTTATTGTACCATCAATATCAAGTTCTGTCTTTGGAATATCAAGCTTTGTACTAAATTGACGCAGTTTTCGTAAGGCAACCTGAAACTGACGGTTATCAATTACTTTATCTTCTCTGAAATCGCGATACTTTTTGGCACCGATAACGGAAAATGCAGTTTGATATCCTGTAGTTCCTCCGACTCTGATGCCTCCGGCCGCTCCTCCGGTATTTCCGAAATAAGTTTTACCCATGGCACCTATCCAGAAAGAGCCACCGTTATGTTCGGAATCCTGATCCCTTAATCTGTCCTTAAATTTCTTTTCGGCATCTTCCTTTGACAAATCGTTAAAGATGCCGTCCTGTTCATTCATTCGATGCTTGTCCTGCTCGCTAACCATATCGGTTAATTCGGATTTATCAAGCCATCGAAGCATTTGTCTGGTTATCTCGTTTTCGCTTTTTATCCCTTTAAAAGTTTCTTCAAAGGCCGCATCAAATTTATCAAACTCCGTTTCGGACTTTACCAATATCATTCTTGATAAATAATAAAACGAAGTAAGATTTGATTCGGCAAGTCCCATATCAAGTGCTTCAATAAGACAAAGCCATTCTTTTAAAGTTATATTTAAGCCCTTGGCTTTTAATGTGTAAAAAAACTTAGTAAACATTTGATTTAGCTATTTCAAGGTCTTCATCCTTTTTAACGATAACACCGATAAAAGGTAATTCGGACTTAATTCTGTCTGCGCTTATGCCTGCTATCTGCAAAGCATTAATCCAGTCAATCAGTTCTGAAGTTGAAGGTTTCTTACGTATATCTTTGATGCTTCTTATCGCATAGAAAACATCCATTGCATTTTTAAGTAAATTCTCTTCAACCTCGGGGAAATGAACTTTTACTATTTCCTCCATCAAATCAGCATCCGGAAAATCTATATAGTGGAATATACACCTTCTCAAAAATGCATCGGGCAATTCCTTTTCGGCATTTGACGTAATAATTACTATAGGTCTTTGTTTTGCTTTAACTGTTTCTTTTGTTTCATGAATATAGAACTCCATTTGATCAAGTTCCCATAATAAATCATTCGGAAACTCCAAATCGGCTTTATCTATTTCATCAATCAGCAAAATAACCTGTTCTTCTGCCGTGAATGCTTCACCCAATTTACCCAACTTAATATAATGAGCAATATCATCGACACCTTCTTCGCCGAATTGCCCGTCATAAAGTCTCTGAATGGTATCATACATATAAAGACCGTCCTGTGCCTTTGTCGTAGATTTTATATTCCAGACAATAAGTTTCTTATTTAATGAATTGGCTACCGCTTCGGCCAGCATTGTCTTTCCTGTGCCGGGCTCACCCTTAATCAATAAAGGCTTCTTTAACGCAATGGCCACATTAACGGCGGACATTAATTCCGCACTGGCAACATATTCTTTTGTACTTTGAAAGTTATCGTTCATTACCATAAATCCTCAGTATTATTTGAATAAAGTTTTCTTAAATCCATGTTCTCAACTTTGCCTTCACGAATCATCAATTCTTTAACGGCATCTGCAGCATTGACATTGTCAAAAAGGATTTTGTTTACCTGTTCAATAATAGGCATAGAAACATTGTACTTTTGTGCCAACAATAATCCGGCCTTTGCAGCATAAACGCCTTCAACAATCTGCTTAACTTCACTCATGGCTTCCTCATAAGATTTGCCTTCGCCGATCAAAATTCCCGCTCTTCTGTTACGAGAATGCATTGATGCACACGTAACAATCAAATCACCAATTCCGGTTAAGCCGTAAAAGGTTTCGATACGACCGCCCATGGTAATTCCGAGTCTCGTAATCTCGGCAATTCCTCTGGTAATCAATGCAGCTTTGGTATTATCACCGTATCCCAAACCGTCAGCAATACCGGCAGCTAGTGCAACTACATTCTTTAAAGCTGCACCCAGCTCCATTCCCAAAATATCGGAGCTTATATATACTCTGAAAACATCGGACATGAATACTTTCTGTAAAAACAAAGCAGTTTCTTTGTCCTTTGCTCCCGCAACTATAGTTGTGGGAATTCCTTTACCGACCTCTTCCGCATGTGAAGGTCCGCACAGAACACAAACGTTTGCATTCGGAATCTCATCTTCAACGATTTCGGACAA
>JAZUFW010000065.1:0-16871 GCA_045640905.1 Lachnospiraceae bacterium | reverse complement strand
CGTCGGGCTCATAACCCGAAGGTCATAGGTTCAAATCCTATCCCCGCTACTTCAATTCAATAACATGCCCCGATAGCTCAGTTGGTAGAGCAGAGGACTGAAAATCCTCGTGTCGCTGGTTCGATTCCGGCTCTGGGCACTAAAAAGCTTCAAACTCATATGAGTCTGGAGCTTTTTATTTTGTTTCTCTTAGAGCGAACGTTTTTTTTAACAGATTAAAAAGGCAGACAAAATAAAGAGCGGCATGGTATTATTTTTAAAGATACGGTTATTTGAGGAATCAATGTTATGGATAAAGTTGCTGATTTTTTTCTTTTTATATTCGAACTTATTTTGAGTTTGATTGGTATAATGTTTTCCGATACGGATTATAAATCGTACACAGTAGAGGAACAAACTGCCTTTATTGAAGAATATGAGGATGAATTTGAGGATATAATTGACCTCGCATTTGAGTTGACCGAAGACAGTGATCTGGTATTGACTTCGACTACATTTGCCCTGATTGATAAAGAATCCGATTATAATTTGAAGAAAATCAGGCAAAGATTTAAAGACGGAGTTACAGTAGCTTACTATGATGAAGGGGAGTATGTCCGATTTGACCTGACCGGCCGGACACCGGGGTTTGGAGATTGTAAATGGTTCTATTTTGTTGATGAACCGAACATAAATATTTTTTACGACTATGAAATAAAAGAAGAGGACGGAAAAGACACATATTGCCTCTATAATCCTGCAAACTATACAGAGTACATACAAGTGGATGATCACTGGTATTTTTGCCAGACTGCATATAACGGATACGAAGGATTTAAGCGAAAAGAATAGTAGCATATGAAATTGCATGATGCGGATATATCAGGCGATAAACTGCGCAAATGCAACTATTACGGTCATTGTGATGATAGAAAATACACTGGTTGCCGAAACGATTTTGGCAGCCATTTTTTCGTCACCGCCATATTTAATTGAAAACATCGCAGTGATGGCGGCTGTCGGAGTGCTGGCCGAAACTATCGAAGAAATCAACAAAACTCCGCGAAAACCGAGCAGATATAGTATTCCGAGCAACAGAAGAGGCGAAGCTGCCAGCTTAATGATTATGGTGGCTGCTTCTTCTTTTATTTTGAAGAGCTCGCGCAGATTCATGGTAGAAATGGTATATCCTATGATGAGCATTGGAACGGGAGTATTCAATTCCGACAGGTATGATATCGGCAAAGAAATAATTAACGGAAGTTCAAAGGACGTAAAGAACAGTATCAAACCTACTATTACGCCGAGAACTCCCGGATTGAGCAGAGCCTTTATCGGCTTGTAATCTCCGGATTCCCGGGCCATGATGTATTGGCCGTTGGTCCACACCATCAAATTAAATACTGCCAGATATCCGGATGCATAAAATACTCCTTCATCACCCAAAAGAGCCTCAACCAGCGGGAGCGCCATAAAACCGCAATTACTGAACACTGCGGCAAAGCGTAATACTTTTTGTTTCATGGCGTCTTTGTTGCGGATAAAAATGAGTCCCAAAAGATAGCCCAAAAGATGCGAGATGAAAGAAGCCAGCATGGAAAGAAGGAGATTTTTGAGCATTGACGAATCAAACGGACGCTGAAATACATTGATAATGACACATGGTGTAACGAGATACAGCATCATGTTATTCATGGATTTAATGCCTTCATCCGAAAAAAGCTTTATTTTGCCTGCGAAGAAACCAAGCATTATCAATAAAAATAAAACGAAAACCTGTAATCCGACTATTAATAGTGAATCTATCATGTTAAATGCCTTTCATGATGCTGTAATTATTCACAGTCCTCCGCGACATGAACAATACTTGTCTCTTACACGCAAGCATGACTCATATATCAGCTGTGAATAGTAACAATTCTACCACAAATTTCAATAGTTTTGACGTTTTTTATGTGATATAATATATAGGCACTTTTTAAGGAAACGAACATGACTGACAGAGCCAGAAAAAAGCTTGAAAAACGCTATAACAGGCAAAAGGAACTTCATACAAAACTGAAAATACATGCCGATGATATCCTTAGTTCGGATAAGTTCCAAAGCACCCGTGAGCATGTACAGCATGGGTCAATTCCGGTTCACAGACATTGCATTGATGTAGCCAAGCAGGCACTCATTATATGCGACACCCTAAAGCTCAAGGTAAACGAACGGGAAATGGTCAGAGGGGCATTGTTACATGACTATTTTTTGTATGACTGGCATGACAAAACCAGAGAAGATTATAACGGTTTGCATGGCTTTTTCCATCCGGGAATTGCATTGGAAAATGCATCAAAGGATTACGAATTAACCGACAGGGAAAAAGATATCATCAGCAAGCATATGTGGCCTTTGACGTTGCGCCACATTCCCAAATATAAAGAAGCCTGGGTGGTAACCATGGCCGATAAATATTGTTCCACGCTTGAGACCTTGAAAATACGAAGAGGTGTGGTTCGACCCAGAAATACTATAAACAACAGGGGCAAATAAATTATCATAGAGTGATTTTATGGGAAAATTAGTATATCTGATCGGAAAAAGCTCATCAGGTAAAGATACGGTATATCGGGAACTATTGAATTCTCCCGGTTTAAAATTGAAAAAAGTGGTTTTATATACAACGAGACCTATACGTGACAATGAGCAGGACGGAGTTCAGTATCATTTCGTAGATGATGCTGCTTTTCACGAACTGGTCAAGGCCGGAAAAGTCATCGAAGACAGAGTTTATCATACCTATCACGGATTGTGGAGATACTTTACGGTAGATGACGGGGATATAGATTTGGAGCACCATAATTATCTTATTATCGGAACTCTTGAGTCTTTTGCCAAAACAGCCGATTATTATGGTAGGAGAAATGTTTTGCCGATATATTTGGATCTTGATGACGGTATCCGATTACAAAGAGCCATAAATCGGGAAATGCGTCAGGAAAATCCGAAATACGAGGAAATGTGCAGACGCTTTTTGGCGGACGCTGAGGACTTTTCGGAAGAAAAAATGAAAGAAGCCGGAATAACGAGGCGCTTTAATAACGAAAATCTCGAAGAATGTTTAGGACAGATCAGAGAATACCTTTTGGAGTACGTGTAGATTGGATATAAAAATTAATCAAACCACACCAATTTCACAGGTTGATACGACAGTTAAGCCGCAGGAGGTCGACGGGAACTTCAAGTTCGTCCTGATGAGCAGGGTTTCCGACGAGGGTCTGCAGGAACGCTTAACATCCATGATGGAGGAAATAACCCGTCAGGGTGATAAGTTGGCCAAAAAGCGCGATATCAAGGATATGAAGAAGTATCGTGGCCTGATTAAAGATTTTATGAACGAAATCATTACACGTTCACATGAATTTTCGAGAGAGAATTTTTTGGATAAAAAAGGACGACACAGAGTATACGGAATAGTCAGACTGGTTGATGAAAACCTCGATGCTCTGGCGCAGGAACTTATGAAAGATGAGCAGGATCACATGGCGATTTTGAGCAAAATAGGCGAAATCCGCGGATTACTGCTGGACATCTTAACGTAGGCGGAGGTATATAGATGGCAAAATTCAGTGATATAGTAGGTCAGGAACAATTAAAGGAATTATTACAAAATGCGATTAAGTCCGATAAGATTTCGCATGCATATATAATCAGCGGTGAGCGTAACTGCGGAAAAGAGTTTATGGCAAAGATTTTTGCACAGAGTATTCAGTGCGAAAATCGCAAGGATACAGAGCCTTGCGGAGAGTGTCATTCCTGCAAGCAGGCCGAAAGCCTGAATCATCCGGATATTAAGTTTGTTTCGCATGAAAAGCCGAATGTAATCGGTGTAGACGATATCAGAGAACAAATCAATTCGGATGTGGCTATATTGCCGTATCAGGGACCGAAAAAGATCTATATCATTCAGGAAGGTGAACTGATGACGGTTCAGGCTCAGAATGCATTGCTAAAGACATTGGAAGAGCCGCCCGAGTATGTGGTTTTGATTATCCTGACCAATAATACGGAGATGTTTCTGCCTACCATTTTGAGCAGATGCGTTGTTTTGGATTTTAAGCCGGTAGCGGATGATTTAATCAAAGAATTCCTTATGACCAATATGCAGGTACCGGATTACAAAGCCGAAATCTGTGTGGCATTTGCCAGAGGTAATGTTGGCAAAGCCAGACTTTTGGCCAAGTCGGAGGAATTTGACAAGGTAAAGGATGAGGCTTTATCTTTGCTTAAAAATATCAATTCCATGGAAACGGGAGAGATTTTAAGTGCCATAAAGAAGATTGTCGAATATAAGTTGGACGTAAACGATTATCTTGATATCTTTTCCATCTGGTACAGAGATATGCTCTTATTTAAGGCTACGCACGATATGAACGGATTGGTGTTCAGGGATGAGTTCCAGTTTATTAAGAGGGCTGCCGATTCCACAACATATGAGGGTATCGAAATCATAGTAGATGCTTTGGACAAGTGTAAAGTAAGGCTAAAGGCCAATGTTAATTTTGAATTGTCAATGGAATTATTACTTTTGACAATCAAAGAAAATTCTTAAAAGCAATTTGCGGTTAATAGACGGAGGTAAATAGATCAATATGGTTAAAGTAATAGGAGTCAGATTCAGAACAGCGGGCAAAGTTTATTTCTTTGATCCCGGTACATATAACATAAAGCGCACGGACCACGTTATAGTGGAAACCGCACGCGGAGTTGAATACGGAACCGTAGTCGGAGAGGTTAGGGAAGTTGATGATTCGGAGGTTATTCAGCCTCTGAAGCCGATAATCAGAATAGCTACGGAAAAGGACGATGAACAGGCAAAGAAGAATAAGGATAAGGAAAAAGAAGCCTTTAAGATTTGTCTGGAAAAAATACAAAAGCATGGGCTCGAGATGAAATTAATCGATGCCGAGTATACTTTTGATAATAACAAAGTACTGTTTTACTTTACGGCGGACGGAAGAATTGATTTCCGTGAGCTGGTTAAGGATTTGGCAGCAGTTTTCAAAACCAGAATAGAGCTTAGACAAATAGGTGTCAGAGACGAGACAAAGATTCGCGGAGGCATCGGAATATGCGGTCGTCCTCTTTGCTGCCATGCTCATCAGTCCGACTTTTTGCCTGTATCCATCAAGATGGCAAAGGAGCAGAATTTATCCCTGAATCCCACAAAGATTTCGGGCGTGTGCGGCAGACTGATGTGTTGCTTGAAGCATGAAGAAGATACGTACGAAGAACTAAACAGAAATCTTCCTTCGGTAGGAGATTTCGTAACGGCCGATGACGGCAAAAAGGGCGAAGTTATGTCGGTAAATGTTCTTCGCCAGCTGGTCAAGGTAATTGTCGAAGTCGACGGCGAAAAGGAGATACAGGAATATCCTGTTAAGGAACTTCGTTTCAAGAGACGTAAGCATCATAATAAGAATGATGTGTCCGAAGAAGATATGCGTGAGCTTGAAAAGATGGAAAAATCCGATCAGAAGTCAAAACTGGATGAAGACTAAGAATGGATATTAATTCTAACGAACGAATTGATGATTTGCAGATAAAAGGATATAAGCTTATACAGGATCCCGAAATGTTCTGCTTTGGCGTGGATGCTGTATTGCTTTCGGATTTTGCCAAGGCAAAAGAGGGAGATGAGGTAATCGACCTGTGCACCGGTAACGGAGTGATTCCGATACTGCTGGCAGCGAAAACGGATGCCAAACACATTACGGGACTCGAGATTCAGGAAAAGAGTGCCGATTTGGCCATACGTAGTGTTAAGTTAAACGGCCTTGACGAGAAAATATCGATTGTCTGCGGTGATATTAAGGAAGCAGTGGGATTGTTTAAAGCTGCTTCTTTTAATGTTGTTACGGTTAATCCTCCGTATATGAACGAAAATCACGGACTGGTGAATGATTTTTCTCCAAAGGCGATTGCGAGGCATGAACTTCTATGCACGCTGGAGGATGTTATTTCAGTTAGTGCAAAGCTTTTGTGCCCGGGCGGAAATCTGTATATGGTTCACAGACCGCACCGACTGGTCGATATTATCGAACTGCTTCGCAAATACAGGATTGAACCAAAGCGAATTCGATTTGTGCACCCTTATCAGGATAAAGAACCGAACATGGTGCTGATTGAAGCAAACAGAGGAGGCAGAGCAAACCTTATTGTTGAAAAGCCTCTGATAATATACAAAGATGTTAACGTGTATACAGACGAAATATTAAAAATATATGCAACAGGCCCGTAGGTATTAAGATGACAGGAACATTATTTTTAGTGGCTACTCCGATAGGAAATTTGGGTGATATGACCGGTCGAGCCATAGACACCTTAAAAGAGGTCGACCTGATAGCTGCCGAAGATACCAGAAACAGCATAAAGCTCCTTAATCATTTCGAAATTAAGACACCGATGACGGCGTATCACGAGCACAATAAGTACGAGAAGGCAGATGTCCTGATTCAGGAATTGTTGAATGGAAAGAATATCGCGCTGATAACAGATGCCGGAACGCCGGGAATATCCGATCCCGGAGAAGTAATGGCAGCAAAGTGCCATGAACACGGTATTTCGGTCACTTCGTTACCTGGATGCTGCGCTTTAATCAACGCATTGATTATTTCGGGACTTCCGACCAGACGATTTGCGTTTGAGGCATTTTTGCCCGCGGACAAAAAAGAACGCTCAGCCGTGATGGAAGAGTTAAAGGAAGAAACCAGAACTACCATAATATATGAAGCTCCGCATCACCTAAAGAAGACTCTTGAAGAATTGTATGAAAATCTCGGAGAGCGTCAAATCGTTTTATGTAAGGAACTGACGAAGAAATTCGAGAATGTGTTCAGGACAACTTTGAGCAATGCGATAGAGTATTATGCGGAAAACGAGCCAAAAGGCGAGTATGTATTGGTACTTGAGGGCGCGGATAAGGAAAAACTGGTACTTTTGGAAGAACAAAAGTGGCAGGAATTGACGATTCGAGAGCACTTTGACATGTATTTGAGTGAGGGCATTGAAAAGAAGGAAGCCATGCGCAAAGTGGCCAAAGACCGCGGAATATCAAGGCGCGACGTGTATCAGGAACTTCTGTAACAACCCAAAGTGCCGATTTTTTAGGAAATTTCAAGGTTTTTGCAAATTGGTACTTGTTATTGTATGTAAAAGGAGTATGATAAAGGTACAAAGCATGGTACTTTAGTATGATTATGATAGTGTGTTTATATAGGAGTTGATTTATTATGAAGAAACAAAAGAGTATAGCTATTATTACATCAATTGCATTAGCTATGTTGCTCTTGGTTGCAGGTATTTCATTATTCTCAACCAAAGGCGGTAACGGAGAGTTACTTGATACGGCTTGCAGACGTGACGGAATGCCGGATCCCAACATGGTTTATATCCAGCCCGACCTTACAGCATTGGCAGGAGAGCTTTCAGGATCAGTTGAAACTCAGGCCGCAGCTAAGGCAGCATTGGATTTGATTAATGCTCAGAGAGCAGCTGCAGGATTGAATGCAATGTCTTGGAGTTCAGGACTTGAGCAGGCAGCAGCAGTCAGAGCTATCGAAGCTTCACAGAAGTGGGCACATGAAAGACCGGACGGTTCGGATTACTACACTGTTAATCCCGCAATCGTATATGGTGAGAACTTAGCAAAGGGTTATTCATCAGCTCAGGAAGCATTCAATGCATGGATGGCATCACCTGCACATAAGGACAACATTATGTATGGTCCTTTCAAGACAAGTGGTATTGCAATTCATAACATCGGTGGCCAGTGGTACTGGGCACACGAGTTTGGTTACTAGGACGGTTCTACTCTAACAAAAAGAGCCTTCACCTGATTTCTTCCGCATGCAAGCATGCAGGAAAAATCAGGTGAAGGCTCTTTTTTTCTGCGGAGCAGAACCTCCAGCTCCATCCGAAAGTCCCCGGAGAGGGGGCTTTCGGACGGTCTGGAGGGTTAGAGTAGAACCTTTCTAGTAACCAAAATGATTATTTTTTTGAATTTTTTTGGTATAATGAAAATAATAATATACAAAAGAGGAATTTTTCATGGATATTGATAAAAAGCGTAAAATTTTAAAGGCCGTTCTCGTTATCATGATTTGCGGTGCAATCGTATCCGCTATCGGCGTTATCACCACAGCCATGCAGTATCAGCGAAGCATAAACGCCTATAACAAACTCGAAGGATACGTATCTTTGACGGCTGATGCAACGGCACCTACTCCGGCACCGGCAGTTTCAAGCGATGAATCCGAGCCTGCACCCACACCGGAATCCCAAATTAAAGTGGATATCGAAATGGATTTTGACTCACTGAAAGCCATTAACCCTGACGTGGTCGGATGGATTTATTATGAGCCTTTGGAACTCAGTTATCCTGTTGTCATGGATAAGGGAAACAATTATTACGAGAATTACACTTTTGAAAATGAGAAAAACGTTGCCGGAGCTATCTTCCTGGATTATGCCTGCAACGCGAATTTTGAGGGCTTCAATTCGATAGTATATGGTCACAATATGAGAAACGGCACCATGTTTGGCTCCTTGAAGCAGTTGGTTAGCGACCCGAGTATTATCGAACCGACTCCGTATTTTTATATTTTTACGGAAAAGAACGCCATGATGTACAAGATAGTATCTACATACTACACATCATCAAAATCTCAGACGTATGACATGAAACTGGATTATACGACAGAAGATATGAAAGCCTACATTGATTATATTGCTTCTGTTTCAACCTACAAAGATGAAGAGTTCTTTAAAGAACCTGTGAGTGAAGATATGAAGATGGTAACTCTTTCTACGTGTCACGGACTCCACAGCGGTCAAAGAACCGTAGTCCACGGCATATTAGTTGCCCAGGAGGAGCGATAAAGAATCATCGATTTCGGGTTCTTTAACAGTTTCGATTTTGAAGGCGGTAACCGAATCGTTTGATGCAGTTACATGAAGAACCTGGTTTTCATTTAGAGAATATGTTTGATCAAAAGAGTTTTCCGATTCGGGAGACTCTTTTTTTGCGTTATATAAATCAATATTTGCCTGTGAAACTGCTTTATAGTAGTTTTCGGATCTGTCGCGGAGCTTTACCGACAGCTGATAGTCTGCATTTGCAGATGCCAAAGACAGCCCTGCAAAGCATACCAGGCACAAAATAACGATGATAACCAGAATAGAAGACATTCCGATATTAAGTCCCATTGAATGACGTTTTCTCATTATTACGGTGCCTCCTTTACGTATAGTACCGGGGAAATGGAATAGACGGTTTCTCCGGAATGATTATCACAGTAAGTGATGTTCAGGGTCAAAAGACCGGGATTTGCGGAATCTACGGTTTTTTCGAGATTCATGGTATATACGGAAGATTCTTCCCCGTTCGATATGGGATTAAAATCTTTATCGTATGATACGGATATGCTGTAATCCTTTTCGGGCGTTTGACTTTGGTCCTCGAACAGGACATAGCCGTTGTTTCCATAGAAATATTCGGCTGCGGATTCACATTCTACTACGGCATGATTGAGTATTACCGAGGAATCACTCAGGACATGGCTTTTAACAAATAATCTGACGCATAAAGCCGCAGCGAGTGAAAAGAACAGAATCGACATGATAAGTTCCATTAAAAAGAGGCTTGCTTTGGACTTAGAATTCATCAGCGACCTCCTTTGCTTCGGAATAAATATTGACGTAGAAATGGTAGCTTTCATCATTGCTGATGGTGATACTAAATGATGCAAGTGAATCACTGACCATTTCCATGGTAAAGTCGTCTACGGCTATAATCGGAGAACCGGCGCTTTGCGACAAAATAATATCCTTGCGCAGAGTCAGCTCCTTAATCTGCCCTTCATGAAGATAGATGTATGTAACATACTCTTTGCCGGCCATCACAGAATCGATGACAATAGCGTCGCTGCCTTCAAACTTTCCCAGGGAAACATTGCCGTTTTCGTCCGACTGATGTATTTTCTCGGTAATATACGCAACTGCTGTACGTGAATTGAAATTATTCTCCATATTCGACATGGTTTTGGAATAGATTTTGGCACCGATGGAAATCAAAAATACGGCTGAAAGCACAAAGATGGCAAACAGCGCGATTACAAACAATATATCAATTATGTGGCGGTTTTGTTTTTCGTTCATTCTTTCGTCTCACTCATGACCAATATTGTTACATCGGGGCGTATATTCGACGCTATCGGTTGATAATCGACTTTAAAAAGGTCGTGGTCGTAGGACAAACCGTAGTGTTCTTCCATATATTCCAATGAAGGAGGGTAGAAGCCCTCGACAGCGTAGCAATGCAGAATATTTCTGTTGATGGCATTTTCCAAACTTTCCTGCTGATGAGCGGAGGTGGATTTGTCCACGGAACTTATCATCAGATAAAAGGCCACAATTAATAAAGGACAAACTAAATATAGTAATTTGGCCTTTGATTTGCGGTCGATGGATTTAGTTTCCTGAGTAGTAAATCTGTGCATATTAGCCTATTGAACTCATGATGCCCATTAGAGGCAGTAATACCGACAATAAAATAATGCCGACGATAAGTGACAAAATGATTACCAATGTCGGTTCTATGATGGAAACCATTCTGCGCAACTGTTTATCTGTAGCTTCTTCATAATGTGTCGCAATCTGCTTCATAACGAGGTCAACCGAGCCGGACTTGAAGCCGACGGATATCATTCTCGAATACAGATTGGTAAAAATGCCCGCCTTTGCGATGGCTTCGGGCATGGTAGAGCGGTTTTTAATCTCATCGCGCAAAAAATCTATTTTCTTTTCCATGGCTTCGTTTTCAACGAGCTGTGAAATCATGTCCAAACTGTGGAAAGTATCCATACCTGACGAATAAGCCAGATACATTCCGGAAGCAAAACGACCGGCAGCTACGTTTGAATAGAAATCTCTGGTAAACGGGAACTTGGCCAGGAAGGCGCGTACTTTGACATTGATGGCAGGTACACGATACAGGATTATGCACGTTACGACAATAGCCAGAAATACTATGCTGATGACGATGGCATATTTGCTGAGGGCAGAACCCAGATTCATCAAACTGGTGGCCAGAGGACTCATTTGAGTGCCGAGCTGCACAAAGACCTGCTTGAATATAGGCAGTACTTTAACTACCAGTACTATAATAATAAGGAACATCATGGCTATCATAATTAGTGGATAGGTTACGGCTGACTTGATGCTGTCTGCGATATCCTCTTCACGCTCATAGTACTCGGCCAGAGACATTAATACGGTATCCAAATCACCGGATTCTTCACCCAAAGATATCAGACGTACCACGTAGTCGGGAAATACTTCGGTAGAGGCTACGGCTTCCGAAAATGGATTGCCCATACGGCAAAAGCCGGAAATCTTTTCCAGAAGTTCCTTGCCTTCCGTACTTAATGTGTCGTTTTTGAGAATTTCCATACCTTCTACAGGAGTAATACCTGCAGTAATAATCATGGAAGTCTGCCTGCAAAAAGAAGCAATTTCTGCGTTTGAGAGTGTTTTGAATCTGCTCATGTTTCCTCCGAGGGGTTTCTTAATAAATATACTTAACCAGATAGTTTTCACCGTCGCCAATAAAGGATTTGGCCTTTTCTTCACCTGCGTTCGATGCAAAGGTCGGGTCCATCAGCGACCAGCTGGTTCCGTCAAATTCGATGATACCGTTGATCCAACCGATGTTTTCGGCATATACACTGATCCAGGCGTGATACGCTGTTCCAGCATATCCGACCTCCATTCGTGTAGGAATCTGCTGAGAACGAAGCATGGATGTCATTAGCGCGGCGTAGTCGAGACAAATACCGGTTTTGCTCTCCAAGGTATCATCCGGTGTCGGAATATATCCGCTTTCGATGTTTTCCGCTTTGACATGGTCATAGGTGACATTGGCTATTACATAATTATATACATAATTGATGGCTTCCAAATCATCGTGAGCCGGAGCTACCAGCTCGGAAGCCAGTCCTACTACTTTGGAATCCTGATTGAAACGAACGTATTGATTGGGATACAGGAAGGCGCCCATTTCATTGGTGACCGTCAAATTCAGGGTATCGTTATAGACTACGGCGTACTGGTAACCGTCGATGAGTTCGAATACACCCACGGTATAAGCACCGGTTCCGGTGGATATCGGAAATGTTTCGGGATTATTATCGTGGATATCATAGGTATACGTCATGTTGTCGGAACCGGTAATCTGTAATTTGACATCTTTCGATTCCCCCAGATACGTTACAACCATATATCCTTCGGAAGCGTTTGAGGTGTCAATGGTAACCAACTCGTTTCCGTGCGTCTCGGTACCGGGAGCCTCCGGGACCAGGCACCTCGGAGTGTTGTCACGTATTTCCGTAGATGACGAAACGTAGGCTTCATGTTTTTTTTCACAACCGCATAAAAATACAAAGCAGGTCATAGTAATCAGAACTGCCATTGCTTCCTTATATATATAGAAAAAAGTATGATGTACGTTGCTTTTCATAGCAATATTATAGCATATATTAGAAATATTTACGTAAATGTATGAATTGTCAGAAAAAATAGGAAGAAAGTATTGGAAATTTGTTTTTTAATGTTATAATTAAACCAACTGTATGAATAATTATGATAGAGTAGGAGAACTATAGACATGCTACTTGAAAGAAAGAGAGTACTGTTAATAGCGGATGCGTCGACTTCTTTCATTGTCAAAGCCCTTCGCGATGGTATCGAGGGAGCCGGCTTTGACTGTGAAATGATAAAAATGTCGGTTCAGGCATTGGGCGAGATGGAGGACAAACCGGAAATAGTATTTCTTTATCTTGATGAAAATCTTGATGAGAATTCCGAGGAATTTGTATACATTCGTGATTTCTGCCTTGAAGATGATAAGAAGCTTTTCCTGGTTGGATACAACTCAGACATAGCTGATGTCAAAAAGATAATGCCGTCCGAGATAATCGCCGGAACCTTTGAAAGACCTATAGATTCAAAGCTGATTGGCGCAGAACTCAGCAAGTATTTGGAGAAAGCCGAAAGCAACGAAAATAAAAAGCACATTTTGGTAGTAGATGATTCAGGTACTATGTTAAGAACTATTAGAGACTGGCTCTCTAACAGGTACAAGGTATCAATCGTTAATTCAGCTACCAGTGCGATATCATTCCTGGCTACCAATTATCCCGATTTGGTACTGCTCGATTACGAGATGCCTGTCTGCTCGGGACCGCAGATGCTGGAGATGATCAGATCCGAGGAAAGAACCCGAAATATCCCTGTTATTTTCCTGACATCAAAGGGTGACAGAGAGTCGGTTCAAAAGGTACTTTCACTCAAACCGGACGGTTATTTACTCAAATCTATGACCTCCGACAAGATAATCGCTTCAATTAATTCATTTTTCGAAGCTCAGAAAGCAAAAAGACTATAAAAATATTTTGAGGGCACCGTTTATTCGGTGCCCTTTATTTTCCCCAAATTGACAAAACAATAAAAATATATTGCGGATTTTTAAAATAGTAAAAAAGTACTAAAAAAATGTTGACTCTAGTACCTTGCGAGTAGTACATTTTAGTAGTAACATAAGTACCCGGAAGTGGTGCGAAACCGCATATATTAAGGAACGCCCGTTATTTTGAGCCTTATTATTGCTGAGATTATTTCCTAATATATAGGAAGTCATTTCATCAGTGGTAAGGCTTTTTAATTTGGGTAAAAGGTTAAGAAAGGTGGAAGACGATGAAAAAATTCATGAGAGGCATTGCAGCTTCACTTGCAGCCATCTTAGTGCTGGTAACAATCGGAAATGATTATTCCATGATTGCTATGGCAGATGATGCTGAAGTAGTTGAAGTTGTAGAAGAAGCTCCTGCAGAAATTCCTGCAGAGCCCACCGTCACAGAGATTACTTATGACGATGAGGGCACACCGGAATTCACGGAGGTAGTTGAAGAACCTACCGAGGAAGTTTCGGAAGAAATTATTACAGAAGAAAGTGATGAAGAGGATCTTGATGAGACCGAGGAAGATCTCGACGAAGAACTCGACGAAGAACTCGAAGAGGAACTTGAAGAAGAACTCCTTGACGAAGAAGACGTTGAAGACGAAGAGTCGGCAGAAGAACAGGGACCTCTTACATTTAGCGTAAACGATGAAGAAATGGGTTACGTTGAAGAGATCACGGAAACAATAGAAGACGAAGAAGTACTCGTTGGTGCTACAGCGTACGCTAACGATGGTTACGTATTCGTTAACTGGACAGACGCTGACGGCGCAGAAGTTGCTACAGAAGCAACCTACCAGCCCGGCGCAGAAGCAGAAGGTGCTTTCACAGCTAACTTCGAAGCTGAAGAGGAAGAGGAAGATGAATTCCCCGCTCAGGAATTTGAAGCTACTGTTGATAATATCGTAATCAGCGTATCAGCTCCCGAAGGTGCATTCCCCGAAGGAACAGAAATGAACGCTGTTAAAGTAGTATCTGAAGCAATTGAAGAAGCAGTTGATGAAGCTACAGGCGAAGATACAGTCGTAGAAGATTACATTGCATTTGACATTACCTTTACCAAGGACGGCGAGGAAATCGAACCCGCGGTTCCTGTTTCAGTTAACTTCGCAAACGTAGAACTTGAAGGTGAAAACCTCCAGGTATTCCATATGGAAGATGAAGAAGCTGAGGCTGAGGCAGTTTCCAGTGAAATGGGAATGACATCGGAAGTAAATGTTGAGGCAGATAGTTTTTCAATTTATGTTGTTGCCGGTACGAGTTATTTGAACAATAAAAACTCCATTTTGTCGGCTACGACAAATTGGTATTCTGCAACGAAAAATGGGTCTTCGCTGAACTTTTCGAATAAAAAATCATACGATACAACATTTTATGTCCCGAAAGATTCATTAACCCAAAAGAATCAAACAGCAACAGTTCAAAGCGTAGAAATTAATAATGAGAAACTGTCATTAGACCAATTTAAGATTTATTATGAAAAAACTTCTCCTTATTGGCCGTATAATACGACTCCGGTTGAAGCTAGTAATTTGCAGATAAAAACCACCAATAGTAGGTCGTATTCATTCGTACTTTACATTGACGGAACACAGATTACCACAAGTAATATAGGGAATTACTACTTTGTAAAAAATACTGATATAAAAGATCCGGGCTATACGGTTGATCATATTGATATTGATCCAAATTTGAAAGCTTCGGTTGTTATTGATGGAGTTGAATATCATCCTTCATTCAGCTTAACACAGGATGATGCGAAAAACTTGACTATTAAAAACACGACGACAGGAGAGCCTGTTACGATTACAGGTACAACAACTAGTACTGAAAACGATGGAACTGTTCAGATACGTTTTGAAGGTGCTTTCCCAGTTGGAACAGAAAACAATCCTGTTAAGTATGATATTACGTTAACGAAAACTATTTCAGTAAAAACCAACGATGGAAAGAAAGTTAGTGTACCAGTTACATTAACGGCTACAGAGATATATTATTGGAGTTCGGCTAATATATGTCCTGCAGGTCCTAATAGACAGTATTCTTGGGCAGGAAATAATAAAATACCGGCAAATAACTCAGGAATAGATTTCAAATTTGGTGATGGAAAAGGTGATGATCAGGTAACAACCGGAACTATTAAGGTTTCAAAGCAGGTTAATGGAGTTACGGCGGAGGCTCTTGCTAATAAGCAGTTTAAGTTTACTCTTACGAACACTACTACAAATAAATCAAAGACTATTGATGTAAGCATGCAAGGCTCAACGGTTGCACAGAATATGTTGGCCGGACTTGATTTTGGAACGTATACCATTTCCGAATCTGATGCCGAGATTGCGGATTATATTTTGGATTCGACAACATATAATCCGACAAATAAGACAGTAACGATAAGTAAAGATAACCCTTCGGTAATTATTTCGGTAGTAAATAATTACAGTAAAGCGCAGGTTGGATATACAGTTAATTACTATTACGACGGTGTTCAGGATAAGAATGCTACTATAAATGATACTGCAACGGTTGGTGACACAGTTACATACACTGATAAACCAAAGACCGGATACAAATTCAGTAAGGCACTTCCGAGTGGATCTATTATGATAAATAAGGATTCATCGAAGAACGTTATTAATGTTTACTATGTTAAAGATACGACAAAACAGCATAGTGTAAGTGCCCAGGTACAGTACTACTATGGAGATACACTTCAGGCAGTTACCGACAAAGCTAAAGCCGGAAAGTATGATGCAATTGACCAGAAAAAGACAGCGACCGACTGGATAGGAGAAGCAACAACAGTAACAGTAGCACCCAATACAACAGATAAGTTTGTAGGGTACACTTATGCTGATACCGTAGGTGACTTAAGTTATACAGTAGCTGCAAATGCGAATACAGATAATAATCTTCATATTGTAAAAGTACTTTACATAAAGGATGAAAGCCAGAAGCATAGCGTAAGCGCTCAGGTAGAGTACTACTATGGAGATACCCTTGAAGCAGCTAAGGCGAAGACAGAAGCTGATGCAAAGGATGATGTTGTAACTGATACCCAGTGGATCGGACAGGAAGCAAAGGCAACAGTAGAACCTAATACAGCAGATAAGTTTGTAGGATATGACTATGCTGAGACTATTGGAGAACTTTCATATCCTCTCGCTGCAGGACAAGAGACTATAAATGATCCTTATATTGTAAAAGTCTATTATGTAAAGAACGATGAAAAGAAACATAGTGTAAAGGCTCAGGTAGAGTACTACTATGGAGATACACTTGAAGCAGCCAAGGCAAAGACAGAAGCCGATGCAAAGGATGCTGTTGAGACAGC
>JAZUFW010000064.1:0-30591 GCA_045640905.1 Lachnospiraceae bacterium | reverse complement strand
CGTATCCTATTCCAGCCGATAAACTCACTTTAGGATACGAAACACCCCGTCTTCGTATCCTATTCCAGCCGTTCTATACCTTTTAGGATACAGCTCGGTATCCTATTTCAGCCAATTGACTCACTTTAGGATACAGACCGCCTCATTTCTGTATCCTATTCTCCCCATTCAACTACTTTTAGGATACGAATCGCCCTGTCTTCGTATCCTATTTTGCCTATTCAACTACTTTTAGGATACAGACCATCCCATCCCTGTATCCTATTCCAGCCCTTAGCCTACTTTAGGATACGGACCGTCCCATCCCTGTATCCTATTCCAACCGTTAGCCTACTTTAGGATACAGAACACATACCTAATTCTTGCTCTGCTTGCTCGATATTCTATCTGGCACCGGCACTTCGTCAACCCTGCGCGAAGTGCACCGCATGCGGCTTCGGGGTTGACCAAGTGCCGCTGACAGATACACTGTTAATCAAGCAGAGTAAGCATTATTAGGTGCTTCACACCCTTCGAAAACACCCTTCCACTAGGTCCTCGTATCCTATTCCAGACGTTCTATACCTTTTAGGATACAGCTCGGTATCCTATTTCAGCCAATTGACTCACTTTAGGATACGGACCGTCCCATCCCTGTATCCTATTCTGCCCATTCAACTACATTTAGGATACGAAACACCCCGTCTTCGTATCCTATTCTGCCTATTCAACTACTTTTAGGATACGGACCGTCCCATCCCTGTATCCTATTCTCCCCATTCAACTACTTTTAGGATACGGACCGTCCCATCCCTGTATCCTATTCTGCCTATTCAACTACTTTTAGGATACCTCTCACCTCGTCAAAAAAGCCGCCTCAATATGAGGCGGCCCTTAATGCCGTTAGTTAATTACCAAGACGGGAATCTATATATCCGTCAATGTATTCCATCAACTCTGTACCAAGCGGCATAAATTTGTCGAGTTCTTCAGGATCGCAGGATGCTCCTGCAATAATATCTTCGTTATCAAATTCAATATAGAAATCATAATATGGCGGTGCTATGCCGTCAGAATAGAAATCGAATGATGAATCCATATTTTCAAAATCCCTTATTTCCTTATCACTGACTATTGATAGAATACCGTCATAATATTCAGGATCGACTTCCACGGTGGTTTCATCAATTACTTCTTCCTTATTCTGATCAAAAATACATCTGTAGATGTTATTTTCACCTTCGGTATAATACTGATAGATAATATTATCTTTTTGTATTTCCAGATTAAAGCACGTAATGACACCTTCAATCTGTGGCGTCAGATACTTTTCATCGCCGTTTTCGGCAAATATATCTGCAAAATATTCAATAAACTCATTTCCCCATTCCGAAGACGGATCACTGTTTTCGGCAAACGAAATACGTTCACCGCTGTCATATTCAGCTATGAAATCACATTCTTCATATTCCGGAGGAAGTCCGGCCGTAATCTTGTTTACACCGTTTGCTTTGGCCAAATCATATTTTTTGATAATCTCCTGAGCTCCGTCAAGCACAGATTCCGAAACCTCAAAACCTTCACCGACATAACTGTCTTTCAAAATGAGTTTTCCGTCGGCATCGGGTTCCAAAACAAAAATATAGTATCTGCCGTTTGATTTGTCGTACTTGTCCTCATGATAAAATCCCATCGATAACCTTACGAGATTATCTGACTTAATCTCCTTCGGAGCATCATAATCGGTTTTGTTCGTTGTTCCCCCGCAAATCACATCTTCTTCCTCGGTTATGGCCGCGCTCTGGACTACAGCTTTAGTCACGGTCTTGTCGGGATCATCTGTCTTCTCATCACCAGCCTTTTTCGAACATGCACAAAGTCCTATACACATAAATACTCCCGTCAGCAAAAGCGCCACTGCAACTATTGTTCTTTTCATAAATCTACACCTATTCACAGAAATCAAATATACACTTTCACAGGTTATTCAAAAGAATAATATTCTTCCCACGCACTGATAACTTCATCTTCTCTTGAGCCCGGTCCCGGTGCAATATTCATGGCATGCATGCCTTTTGACGCTCTGTAGTATTCCATGACAGAGTCGCTGTCATCATATCCGAAAGGCGCAAATGTCAAAATATCAGCCGAGGTATCATATGAAAACTCCATTTCTTCGGATGGTTGACAGGCATATCCCATTATTTCTCCCGAGAAGGTAATGGTAGCTTCATGCATATCGCTTAAATTAAATACCTGATATGCTCCGATTGTTACTACCGGCGGACGTGTATCCGTCTTTGACACCAAAACAGCAGTTCCGTTCGGTCTAAGTTCAAAGTAGTTTTCAAAAGCTTCGTTATTTTCGTCTGTACCCACAAATCTCCAAGCCCCGATAACTGCAGGGCAATCAAGATTCTCTGTTGCGATGTCGTTCATCATATAGTGGATCGGGTTATCTCTGTACGGGAACAAAATAATTTCGTCGCCCTGATCAAAGGGCTGGCCCTTCGTCAGTACTATCGAGCCGTCCTCATGTACAATAAGATCACATTCATAACCGCTTCCCTGATAATCTCCCGCAAAAGCAAATCCGGAGAAGTAATGAATTTTGATTCTGTAGGAGTAACCGTCATCACACGGCGTTGGAGTATCACTTAAAAGTTCTATCTCGCCTGCCCCGTAATAATAATCACTTAATTCCTCAATATAATATTTGCCGTCAAAGTCGTAGATTTCGAACGACCACTCGCCCATTCCTTCTTCATCTTCGGAACTGACCACGGGCATATACATATATTCTCCGCAGACATCGGTTGCAAAATCTCTCTTCAAAAGGATTTGGGAACTCGTAAAAGCGTTAGCACGAAATCTGTATATGTCTCCTCTTCCCGGTTCCTGTTTGCTGTAAAGGTTGTCTGCTACCAAAGTCTTTTCGTACGAAGGCCTTGATTCATCAAGTTTAACAACATCGATATAGTTATTCTCATACCCGGTCAAATATGCGTAAATATAGGCTCCGTCTGATGTATGGACATAATAAGGCTGCCATTCATAAAACCAGTTTTCGCCAAAATCATCATACTCCGTATCGTCTACACTGATGGTATAGCCTTCGCATTCACCGCTTCCTTCAGCGCCTTCAGGTACGATTACTCCAAAGGATACTTTGTTGACACTTCCGTCATTATCAATATCAACATACAAATCCTCATATGTATTTAACGGATATACATAATCATCATTTTCGGGTCTGTATTTTTCGGTAAACAGCTCAGGATACGCATCAAATCCAACACCCAGATAATTTCCGCTGACAGATAATGTTTCGGGATATTCCTTCGGAAAATATACGTTAATTCCTATGGGCGTTAAACACCAATCATAGGTCGAAGGGTCCACATCCCCGTATACGGTAAGCGGAACACCAAACTTTTCTTCATAAAGAGTTTCCAGTGCTTTTTCAAAACCGCTTTCATCCGCTACTATATCCGAAAACTCTATGTCAAGGCCCGTTACGGAATCAAGATTCACACATGTATAACTTTCAGCGGGTTCGTGACTGCCCAAATAATTGGAGTTTCTAACAAAAAATGAAGTTACATCTTTATCTGCTCTGGTAACCGTAATATCGCGATAATCGTAACACCTTTCAAAATCAAACCCTTCGTCCTCGGTCGGCATTTGATCATAAAAGCTTCGGGATTCTTCCGTAAAGTCAGCCATGTCCGCTTCAAATTTCTTTCTGCTTTCCTCATTGAAACTGTACAGATTAGCCTCGAGGTTGGGATAATCCTGCGCGGACGAATCCTTTAGCTGCAGGTAAGTTACGCTCATATATCCTGTTACATCCGTATCATCCCACGTATAAACAGCTTTGAAATCCTGAACCAAATCAAATTCGGGACAAGATTCCGGATCGACTACTTTCTCTTCTTCATCCTTGTCCTGCTCTTTATCCTTATTTTTCTTATCTTTCTTGTCTTTCTTCTCTTTTTTGTTCTTCGTCTTATGCGAAGACGAAGTCGTCTGCTCTTTCGAGGAATCCGAATCTTTGTCGGACTCAAAAAGACCGCAACCGACCAGTACCGATAGCACCACAATCAGAATCAGTAATATTCTTCTTTTCCTCATATTCCCTCCGAAAAGTACAACAAATTAATATCCGAGTTCCTCTCCTATCAAAATCACCTTAATTCTGTGTGGAATCATCGATGTCCTGGTAATCACTATCTGTGAGCAAATTGATCCGTTCAGACAATTTCCGCAAACTCCGGTTTTGGCGCAAGGTGTATCTCTGTTTAGCCTAACCGTATTTGGAGGTGATGCAAAATTGCGTACACGCTTTATTCCGTCCTCCACATCAAATACAATCTTGTTCATCCCGGCAATAACATATACCTCATCCGGGCCGTAAATCAGATATGAAACACGGTTTCCTCGTCCGTCTATATTGATTAATTCGCCGTCAAGAGTGATTGCGTTAGAACTCATCAAAAACGCATCGGCGTTAATGGTCTTTGCCTTACAGTCCCTGATTTCTTCAGGAGACTTATATTGTTCCCTCACTATTAATTCATGACCGGCTTCAACTATTTTTTCTTTGAAACCATTGTCATCTATAGTCATGGATCCTCCATATGCAACCGTCTTTCTGTCATTTCCGAGTAGTTCAATAAGTTTCCTTTGAGCCTCATCTATATCTTCACAAAAACAGGCATCCATTCCACGTAATTGCATTTTCCTGATTACCGTTTCTGCCTGATTGCGATAAAATTGCTTTTTTGATTCGTTCATAGAAATCCTTTCCGCAGTTTTTAACTGCCATCGAAAAAATCATGTTCTCCTTTTCGCTTCCTTCAAATAACAATCGGCTCAATACAAAGGTTTATAGTATCGGCAACAAATTGGTATATCCCTCCAGAGTCTCCTCGAGTTTTTGCATATATCCGCCCTCAAAGTAAAGGCAACTTGACGGATCGGAGCCGAAGACATCGTCTGTCTTTGCCAAAGCGATAACACGGCATCCGCCACAGCAATACTTAAACCACTTGCAGGTAGCACATTTTTGATTGTTTTCGGCCAAATCCTTAACGGTCGTGCATACACTTTCAAGATATGCGCCTTCCCGAAGAAATTTCTTAAGGCCGTCCTTTTTTACATTTCCGAGACACCATCCACGAACATCGAATAAGCCTGACTGTTGATGGCAAGGATACAAATTGCCGTTTGCAGAAACCGCAACCATTCCTCGGTTTCCCTTACATACGGGAAGCGAATCACGGTATTCCCCCATGCCGCACAAAACAGCTTCGGGGCGATATACTTTATGTGCGTTACTAACATGAACAAACTGCCATATATCAATTTCCATATGGCAGTTCGTCTTTTTATATTCATTAATAAATTCGAGCATTACATCAAAATACTCTTCAAATGAAAGGCATGCATCGCCTGCATTTTGTATCCAGCGGGGAGATTCCGTCGTACGAATAATACGCATTTCCTCAACGCCGATATCGTTCAAAAGCTTTGCGGTCGGCAACATGCTCTGAACGTTCTTTCTGTGAACATTAGTCTGTACTTTGACCCGAAATCCGTTTTGAACACAAAGTTTTATCGCGCGAAGTGCATCTTCCTCCGCTCCTTCGTGCCCTCTAAGAAAGTCATGACAGCCTGCTCCGTCAAAAGAAATCTTTATAAGCGGACTGCAACCGATAGCCTTCATCTCATCGAGAATATCCTGTGTAAGAAAGAATCCGTTTGTATTCAATTCTTCCACGTACATTCCATGATCGTAAACAGCACGCACGATATCCATAAAATGCGGATGTAACATCGGTTCTCCGCCGGTAATCGTAAACGCATTTATCCCGCACTGTTGGGCTTCATTAATCAGCAAAAGTGCCTCTTCCAAAGTAAATTCACTCTGAAGACGGCTGTTGTCCGAAGCATTAAAGCAGTGAAGACAATTATAATTGCACCGTCCTGTAATCATCAGATTCATTGCCGGAAAATATCGATTATCGCACTGCATCGGACTCTGCCAGGAAGATAACGAATCTCCCTCTCTCGCAGGTCTTACAAGCCCATTTTTAAGAAGCCTTTGCAAAAGCTCGCTATCAGGAATGTCCGTATTTCCGTCACACTTTTTCAAAAGCTCATATTCATCTTTTTTAAGTCCCTTTGCACTGCGTTCGTTCTTTACGTAATAGGCATACGGAACCATCTGCCACGAACGAAGCGCAATGCTATCGGACAATATATACTTACTCATTTTTATTTGTGAGGATCATCATCCTTGGTACGGATAGCGCAGTACATTGTTGCTCCCTGTGAAAAGCTGTATTTACACTCAGCACAAATTTCATGACTGGACGATTTTTCAGGATAATAGCCGTAACAATGATTCATAGCAGTCACAATTGCATACTTCTGGTATCCGCTCGGTCCGTAAGTACCGCTGCTGTAGCAGGTTCCGCCTTCTACATTATCAAGTTCATCATCGGAAAGAGCCTGATGAGCTTCTTCAAATGTAGCTTTAGCCTCTTCTTCGGTCAATTCAACCCCGTTTTTGCGAGCCAGTTCGATTAACTCTTCCACTGTTTCAGTATTCTTTGCTTTTTCAATAATTTCCTGTGTGAGTTCCATAAGTATCCCTCCTTAAATAATCGTTTTTTGCATATGTTATCCCAATAATTCACTAACAAAAATGTATCATTTTTCAGGTGCTAAATCAATGAATCGGGTCCTGATAAATACCGTCAATCAAAGCCGTCATAGAATATGAATATCTCATTTTCATCCCGATCGATTGCATACCCCTGAATGCTGAAGCCTTCTGCCTTAACATATATATTGCAGCTGTCGTTATTCAGATAGTTGTCTATTATGTATTCGCATATTATGTCATTCTCAATATGCCGCTCTCTCCAAACATCTGTCGATGTCACTTCTTCGACATCTTGACCATACTTCAATTCATACTCATCCAAATATTCTTCCGTGGTTTCAAAATTAACATAGGCTTTGCTTTTAGCCAGCCAAAAGCCGGGGGAATAAAAAAAATCCGTGTTCTCGGCATCCTCCGGAAGCGAATCCGGAAAAAATTCATAGTTCGAACCGTTGATTTCTTTTTCATATTTTTCCGAAGAATTCTCTGTTGCGGACTTATCTGCACACGAAATGGTAAATGACCCCACGATTAGCAGAATAAAGCCGATTGATATACGTAACCCAAATTTTTTCTTTTTCATATTTTATTTCAAATATTACCTTTCGGCGTGCTTCTACCAATATATACGAACCGGAATTTCGAAAAAGCTATAGCTGAAACTCTGCCGAAATACTGCTGTTTCCTCCCGTTTTATCTATACCGAATATTATAGCAAAGAAAAGGCCGCCCATAAAGAGCGGCCCTTCAAAAAAGGAAAAGGAATAAATCGGATTTATCTTTGTACTCGGCCCGAACCGTCGCCACCTGCCAAAGCATCAACTTCAGCACGTGTAACGAAATTGAAATCTCCGGGAATTGTATGCTTTAATGCTGATGCGGCTACACCGAACTCAAGAGCATCCTGCATTGATTTTTCATCAAGTAATCCGCAGATGCATCCGGCCGCGAACGAATCTCCGCCGCCCACACGGTCAACGATGGGAAGAATTGTATATGTTTTTGAATGATAAAATTCGCGTGACTTACCATCCATTATGCATGCACTCCAGCCATTGTTGGATGCGGAATATGACTGTCTCAATGATGAAATGATGTATTTAAAGCCGAATCTGTCTGCCATTTGATTGAATACATCTTCATACCCTGCGAGATTGAGTTCACCCTTGGTTACGTCTGTAGCTTTGGCCTTAAAACCAAGAACCTTCTCGGCATCCTCTTCGTTTCCGATACAGACATCCACATACTGCATTAGATCCGTCATTACTTCTTTGGCTTTCTCGCTGGTCCAGAGCTTCTTTCTGAAGTTCAAATCGCAGGAAACGGTTACACCCGCTTCCTTGGCAGCGATGCATGCAGCCTTTGTAAGTTTTGCAGCTTTATCTGAAACAGCCGGCGTGATTCCCGTAAAGTGGAACCAGTCAGCATCCTTGAAAATCTCTTTAAAATCAAACTCATCCTCACCTGCTTCGGATATTGAACTGTGAGCTCTGTCATAAACGACATTTGATGCACGCATTGCAGAACCTGATTCCAGATAATATATACCGAGTCTTTCACCGGAACGGGAAATGTATTTGGTTCCTACGTTATACTTACGAAGTGCTGCTACTGCGCACTCACCTATCGGATTGTTAGGTACTGCCGTTACAAACTCCGTATCATACCCGTAATTGGCCAACGATACAGCTACGTTTGCTTCTCCGCCGCCATAGTTTACATCAAACTCATCTGCCTGAATAAATCTTTCATTATTCGGTGTTGAAAGACGAAGCATTATTTCGCCCATTGTTATAATTTTTTTCATTATTCTCTATCTCTCCTTTATTTCTGACTTAAATGAACGGCAAATCCCGAAACTTCACCCGGCAGATATGCCAATCTCAGTTCCTTTTTGTCATTATACATAAATGAGTTTTCATCGACCTTGATTCCCATGGCATCAAAGTAGGCTATCGCTCTGTGAATGTTGTTGCATGCTATGGCTATATGCCCCTTGCTTCCTCTGCCGGGTGCATTCATGGCTTCGATTCCTTTGCCTGCAAACGAAGAAATCGGACCTGTTCTTTTGGTAAATCCAAACATCTTTTCAAAATAGTCGGCGGTTTGGCCTGCTTCGTTTTCGCTCTCGCAATTAATTCCGATATGCAAAAGTTCGAAACCGTGTACCGTCATCACCGCTTCACGCGTCAACTCTTCTATTTTATCGAATTCTTTATTGGCTATTAAGTCGCCCGAAACCATCCAGGAACCACCGCAGGCAATTACCTTTTTAAATGATAAATAGTCATTGATATTGGCAGCATTAATTCCGCCCGTCGGCATGAATTTGAGATTAACATACGGTGCAGCCATAGCCTTAATCGCCTTAATTCCTCCCGACTGTTCTGCAGGGAAAAACTTAACTACATCAAGTCCCATTTCAAGTGCCTGCTCCATGTTGGAAGGATTATTGCATCCCGGGCAAACAGGTATGTTTTTGTCAAGACAATACTGTACCACTTTCGGATTAAATCCCGGACTTACTATAAACTTGGCGCCGGCATTGACTGCTCTGTCTACCTGTTCAACAGTAAGAACCGTTCCCGCTCCGATCAGCATCTGCGGGAATTTCTGAGCCATAACTTTAATTGACTCTTCTGCCGCATCTGTTCTGAATGTAACTTCCGCAACAGGCAGTCCTCCCGCACACAAAGCCTTCGCTACAGGTTCAGCCTCGGATACATCGTTTAAAACGACCACCGGTACTATTCCCAATTTTTGAATCTGTTCCAAAATAGAATTCATATGCACCTCCACTTTATGTAAACTACATAACATCTTTCATTTCTACTTTTAATACATCGTCAGCCGTCTATACGGTCTTCAAGTCAAATCCAAAATACTCTACGGTATTGTTATATGAAATACCTTTAACGATCGGAGAAAGGAGTTCATCATCGTTTGGATATTCGCCGTTCTCCACCCAGTTTCCAATAAGTTCGCACATAATTCGTCTGAAATAATCATGACGCGTGTACGAAAGGAAGGATCTGGAATCTGTCAGCATTCCTATAAAGTTTCCTAAGCATGACAGGCTGGCAAAGGATCTCATCTGCTCTGTCATTCCTGTGAAGTGATCATTGAACCACCATGCAGAGCCCTGCTGTATTCTGTTCTTGATTCCGCCGCCCTGGAAGCAGCCGATTACGGTTCCTATAGCCGCATTATCCTGCGGATTGAGTGAATATAGTATGGTCTTGGGCACGTTGCCTTCGCGGTTTATAGCATTTAAGAAATCTGCCAATTGCGAAGAAGGCGTATAATTGCTGATGCAGTCAAATCCTGTGTCCGGTCCGATTTTTTCGAACATGTACTCATTGTTGTCTCTCTTGCATCCGTAATGAAGCTGCATTACCCAGTTTCTCTTTTGATATTCGCCGGCCATGAAAATCATAAACGCTGTTTTGTATTTCAGTTCTTCCTCTTTGGATACGTTTTCTCCTGACAATGCCTTTTTGAATACGGAATCTGCTTCTTCGTCTGTAACAGGACAATACATTACATATTCGAGTCCATGGTCGGATACTGTACAGCCGTTTTGAGCAAAATAATCAATACGTTTAACGAGGGCTTCCTTCAATGCCTCAAATCCGTCTATTTTAATACCTGACACCTCAGACAGTTTATTAATGTATTTCCCAAAATCTTTCTTTTCAATATTCATAGCCTTGTCAGGTCTCCAAGCCGGCAATACCTGAACATCGAAATCTTTATCTGCCTTGATTTTCTGATGCCACTCCAAAGAATCAATCGGATCATCTGTTGTGCAGATAAGCTTAACATTCGATTTCTTAATGAGGTTTCTGACTGAAAATTCCGGAGTGTTAAGTTTGGCATTGACGGTATCCCATACTTCTTTGCATGTTGAAGGATTGAGATTTCCTTCGTATTCGAAGTAGTATTTAAGTTCATAATGTGACCAATGGTAAAGAGGGTTTCCTATCAATTTAGGCATACACTCCGCCCACTTTTCGAACTTCTCGTAATCCGAAGCATTTCCCGTAATATACTTTTCCTCCACACCGCAGGTACGCATCTGTCTCCATTTGTAATGGTCGCCTCCGAGCCACACCTGGGTAATATTTTCAAACTGTCTGTCCTCGTATATCTCTTGAGGATTAATATGGCAATGATAATCGATAACAGGTATCTTTTTCATGTTGGCATATTCATTGTAAAGATGCTGTGCGGTCTTAGTGCTTAACAAAAAATTTTCATCCATAAATGCTTTCATATTAATTCGCCTTCCTCGATTTTGTGTTATGTAAACCAATTATAAGGTTACGCCCTGTTTAATTATCTCCTAATTCATGTAGAAATATCCACTTAGGCAAAATATGCGGGATACTTCTTTTCCAAGTCTTCTATGTCGTTGATGATATGCCCTAAGTGAGTAATCACAGCGTCTCTATAGCCTTCAACATCTTTAGTTTCCAGTAAAGATATCAGTTTTTCATGACCCATTACCGTTCTGTCCTGATAAAAATCATCCAAATCCGTAAGGAACCTCAGCCTCGAATAGTGAGCCATCGTATTGGAAATAACGGTAGCTGCCAGATATTCTCCCGATACCCTGTAAGTAACCGCATGAAATGCATTATCAGCCATTTGATAGTTGTAAGCATTCTCATGGCTCCTTTCCATCCCTGAAAAAGAAAGCATGGCTTTGTTGTACTTCTTCATTTCGCTCAAATCCTTTTTGGTTATGTTTCGACATACTTTTTCAACCATGCCGATTTCAAGCGAACGTCTGATAAACCATTCCTGTTTTGCCTTGTCCAAATCAATTTTCGATATCAATGATTTTGATTGAGGATAAATATCAATAAGTCCTTCTGTTTCCAGTTTAACCAGTGCCTCTCTGGCCGGAGTTCTTGAAACATTGTATCTGTCTGCTATTTTTGCTGCCGAAACCGAATCTCCCGGTTCCAGTTCAAATGACAATATATCTTTTTTAAGTCTTTCATAAGTTGCTTGATTAAGTGAACTATCCAATATTCTGTCCCTTTCCGATACTGCGCACCATTCAACTAACATGTTAGTTTCAATATTAAAATAACATGTCAGTCACCGTTTGTAAAGCACATTTTCATAATAAAGAGTCAGGTGCTTATTATTAGCACCTGACTCTTGTGTAACTCATCGCCTTCCGACCTCAAATTAAGTTCACCTTCACTTTCATTTTGTGAACTAATTGCGGTAGTCTTCCAATAATTTATTCAGTTCGGCAGCTTTGCTGCGTTCGTACATATATTCAATGATATCCGTCAGAATAAATATTATAACAATTCCGACACTTATTCCCACTACAACTCCACTCTTTTGTGTAGGTATTGTATCAGCCGTAAAAGCAAGCAAAAGAACTATTGCCTCGATTATCAACAAACCGAGTATTCTTCTTATTATCAAGGTTTTTACACTCGGCTCCGCTTTCTTTTGCGGCAAAAACACGGGAATTACCCCAATAGCCGCATAAATGAGAGGTGAAGCGAATACCGAGTAGCTTAAGGTACGATTCAAATCAAATGCAAGTCCCAGAATCATCAGTAAAATCGAAATAAAGGTAACCAGCATAAAATACAAATTAACAGCCTGTTCTAATTTTCTTTTCATTTTGCAGATCTGCCTCCTTTCAAAACCGTCTTGAAAGCCGAAACATAGCTTCTCGAGATGATGACTTCTTCCTTGTTCGAAAGCATGGCAACATATCTTCCACTCAATCCGGGTTTTATGGATTTTATCTTCATTAGATTCAATATCATTCCCTTTTGAACTCTGACAAAAGAATCCTTGTTGAGCATCTCTTCCAGTTCGTATATTCGCATATTAATCTCATAGCTTTCGGATGCGGTATACAGGAATGAACGGTTATCTACAGCTTCGATATAATATACATCCATGACCGGGATTTCGCATATATTGCCGTCACGCTTTCCGCTCAGAACTCCCTGCCTTGATTTTACGAATGATACTATTTCTTTAACTTCATCAGAAACCTGATGACATCGAATCTGCAGAATTTCTTTTTCATCTGTTGGAATCTGAACTATTTTTATTTCCATTAGTGACCTCTGCACAATTGAACTTTTTAAGTAGATATATTGAATATACTACTAAAACAACTACCAAAAATGCAACGACAATCAATTCAAATTTCGAAACATCCACAGAAAGTGCCGAAGCCGCCTGTTCATTGGACATTTCAAATGCCGAAAGAGCATTGTTCAGTCCGTGGAAAATAACACAGGGGAGAATGCTTTTTCCCCTATAAAAGAGAATCACCAGCGCAAATCCGACAGCAACCGCAAAGATAATCTGCATCAAAGTTCCAAACAGTTCCTTTCCGTTTAGTAGATTCACTATATGACCGATTCCGAATGTAATTGACGAAACGATTATCGCTGCACGTAAATTATTCTTTGCCATTCCCAAGAACAAAAAGCCTCGAAAAATGATTTCCTCAAGGAATCCCACACACAGCATACTGATTACAAAAAGCACCGTTTCAATTGCAGAATACTGAACCTGTATTCCGGGTATCATACCGAAAAAGGCGACAACAAAAAGCGGAATGAAAAACCATACTTTTTTAAGATTGTACTTTGGAAGTACAAGTCCGTACTTCTTAATCAAATCCTTCTTTTTAATCCATATAAGCAAAATCGCACTAAACACAACATGAAATATGCAAGGGATGAGTTTGCCACTCCCGATAGTCTGTGAAACAGCCTCTGCCACAGACGTTCCCACCACATATATTACTATCAAAAGAATTGCAAAAGTTACTTCGTTTTTTTCATAAATCTTATTCATCTCCGCCTCCAAAAATAACCTAAAATGTCTTCGTTATTGACTACTATAACAACAATTTAAGTTAGTTCAATCGATTCGGCTGTAAGATGCACTATTTCATTGTAAGATGCATATTCTCCGGCTTCTTCCTAATCCACAGAGTTATTATTAATGCAACTACACATTAAGGCTTTTCTTTTTGTACGAGGTATAAGGGAACCGCAAGCCGAAAAGAGCATAAATACTTTCAAGTTCACTGTCCTCTACTGTGCGGACAATTTTCTCCAGTTTGTTCTTTTCGCAGTAAACCCTGCCCCTCAAAAGCCGATATCCGTCATCTGTGCGGATATGGAACAATTCTTCGCGTGTAAACGGTATTTCCGGATTCATGGCGACCAACTTAAAATATGTCAGTTCCTGAAGTGAAGCAGGCTTTTCCCTAAACGCATAATTGGCAACCCACTCGCCCTTTTGTTGAACGTAAAGCATCCAGCTTCCGTCTTCTCTTTTTTTGAACATATACGCCTCGTTTCCGGGATACTGTACTATTCCTTCCACCAGTTTCAACGGTTTCAATGCCCCGGAAAAGGAATCACCGACATCGGAAAGCCACAGATTGCCATCGCAGTCTTTCACAATCAAGCCGGAATGACGATACTCCGTGTTTTCCATATGTGTGCGGTAATGATCCGCCATTACCGGATATGCTTCATATCCAAGAAAATTCAATACTTCTCCCAAAAGCATATTCAGTTCATAGCATACACCGCCGCGCCCATCCGTTACTATTTGCTTATATAGGCCGTCCGACGTGATTTCCTCTTTTTCCAGATTCAGATAGTCAATATTTTCATACGGAATATGGGTGACTTGCGCACGGTATATCTGCTCCAGAAACTTTCCGTCCTGAACCGAATTTTCCGGCATCGTAAGCCCAATCCGCTCAAAATATTGCTTTACTCTTAACTTATCCATTCTTCATTTTCCCAATTTCACTATCTACTTTTGCTGCCTTCTTAGTCCAAATTGTGCATAAGCCCAAGTCATCAGGTCATCGGAGCAGGTGTACTGATACGTACTGTCGTTTACGGATTCTCTGTAAAGATTTCCCGTAAGAGTCCTTCGTCCTTCAGGTGTTACGATAGAGAATATTTCTTTAAAACATATAGGATTTGAAGCATACTCCTTTGTTGCGCTGAGTTTGGATTCATTTCTGTCTTTCTCAGTAATATCCTCATATTTTATTTGAAGCAAATCGCTCCATATTTCTCCCTTCTTTTCCTTAAGAAGGAGCTTCCCCGGCAATCCCTCTTCAAAACGGAACAGGCTCCCGGAAGCAGATATTTCTTTTTGCTTTACAATCGGAAGTGGCTCATAAAATCTGGTAAACGGATTTGCAACATCGCACCACCAGACCATTCCATTACAATCCTCGACTTCCAATATCACATGAAAATTCAGTTCATCCTCCGGTCTTGTACAAATCGCCGCTGCAAAGCACCTCACGCGATAACCCAATACCGACAGCAGTTGTCCAAAAAGAGGATTAATATCGATGCACATTCCGCCCCTCTTTTTCACAATCGCCTCATGAAACTGTGACTCAAAATCTGTTAAATTTATATTGCCTGTCAGATAATCCGTATTTTCATAAGGAATCATCAGCGTATGTCTTCGATGTAGATTCCCGAGAGTATCCCCGTCCGGGATAATTATATCCGGAACGCACATACCTAATCTTTGAAAATACGCACGTATCAGTTCATCTTTGTTCATAGCAAATAGTTTTCCTCTACATCAAAATCAATGTCATAAAGAAAATCAAGATCATACTCATAGCAACCGCCTTCTAACGGAACGATGTTAATTCTGTCCGCCAGATTTGCTACCAATTTTGCACCCACCATATTTTCCGTGGTTTCCGCTACACGTGAAAAGGGAACTTCCGGATTATCATCCCGATAACCAAGTCGAATAAAGTCACGGAAAAAGCGACACTCAATCCACAATTTTCCGCTTCCGATGTAGTTGATATCCGTCCGTTCGGCCAGCAGTTCTTCTATACAAAGTTCTATCTTTTTGATTTTTGTTGCACTGAAGCCCAGATTTGAAAGAATGGTGGGAACCATATTTACGGCAGGGCCTATAATATTCTGTCTGCGCATGGTTTCGAATGAGAATACTTTGATTCCGTTTTTAAGGTCTTCCTCTATCTTCTTTGCATCAAGGCGTCTTAGCATCATAGCCATAAGGGCACAGGCGTCCAGTTTTCCGTTTGCTTTCAGCGGGAATTCATCAAAGATAAAGAAGTTAACCGGCATTCTAAACCGCGGAATCTTTCCGCTTAACAATCCTCTTAGAGCCTCTTCATCCAGATTGGATGATGGCGTCAGTGTCAGGCAGGCATAAACATTTTCTCCGTAAAGTTCATCTGCTGCCCCAAATACTTTGACTTCCCTCACGCCGGGAACAGCGTTGATTTCCGCCTCAATTTCACTCGGAATGATATTTTCGCCGCCCTTAATGATGATGTCTTTGATACGACCGGCCAAATGCAGATATCCGTCATTGTCAAGGAAACCGATATCGCCGGTGTGAAGATAACCCTTTGAATCGATAGCCTGCACCTCTTTAGAAGCACCGTAATATTCGCACATAATATAGCCGTTATCCCGCAGTGTAACCTCTCCGACTTCACCAAGTGCACATTCCGTTCCATCAGAATTCATAATTACAACTTTTCTGTGAGGGAGCGGCTTTCCAACCGTGTGTACCCTTCTTTCTACGCTGTCAGCTACTCGTGTCATGGCGATGCAGGTGTCTGACTCTGTCTGTCCGTAGCTGTTTAGAAGCACAGCATTACCGAACCCCTTCTCTACTCGCATTAGCTGTATGGGAAGGAGCGGTGCTCCGCCCGCATAAATTCTCTTTACAAACGAATATCCTTCTTCCGGGAAGGTATCATCCTCCATGGTGCGCACAATAACCGTCATAACCGCTGTAAGTGCATCGGGTCGGTTTTCCTTTATAAAGCGGTTTATTTCCTCGCCCGTGAATTTTTCGGGCAGAACCAATCTGCCGCCATACAATATATGTGACACTGCGATTCCCAATCCAAAAATATGGAACAACGGCACTGCCATGCAAAGGCTCTCCTCTTTCATTTCGGGAAGAGCTTCCATATAAGCGTCTGCTCCCGTGATATTACTCCTTTGCGAAAGCAGGGCCCCCTTGGGAGAACCGGTTGAGCCTGAAGTAAACACTACGAAAGCCGGGTTTGCATATGTAGTTTCATCACAATCAACAGTTTCAAAATCTGCTCTTTTTTCAAAAGAAAAGGTTCCATAATCCGCCCTTTTTGCATCATTCCGGCATATTTGCTTCGGCGATAAGGGATTCTTTTCTCTGCCGCCATAATTTCCATAGAGGAAAACAGAAGAATCCATCTGTTCCATCAGCTTAATGATTTCGCTTTCGGGAAGCGAATAGTTCATCAGCACTGCCACAGCACCGTAACATATCACTCCAAAGAACGCACTGAGCCAGTCTACAGAATTGTATCCGCAGAGAGTGACTTTTTCTCCCGGTTTGACGCCCATTCCCGCGAGCACTTCTGCGTAACCGCAGATATTGGAAAGAAGGTCGGAATATCTTAGGCTCTTCTTCCCGTCATATGCCACAACTTGGTCGCCGTATTTTTCTTTTGCTTCTATCAAACGATTAAAATATCCTGTCATTTTTCCACCTTTTCTTTCAATTGTCCTATAGCCTTCACGAAACAAGCGTAAAATTTCCGAATTGCATTTTCCGAATAAACTCCCTCCGGATAGGTGCAATAAAATCCAAGTTTATCGGAGCCCGGTTGTCCAACGATTCCCACAATTACCAAACAATTCGGCTGATTTTTCGTTTTCGGGCACAAATATACCTCACTGCATAGTTTTGAAAAAAGACCAATGTTCATGGTACCGTTGCGGTAGTTAAACATCACCGTATTCGTAAGAAGTTCCTTGTTATCAAGGATGGACGGATAATCACAATGCGCGGTCCCGAAATCAAACTGTTCCCGTACATCGTTCATCATTTCCTCTGCGCTTCTTCCGTCGCTGCAATTCAGCAGAATCGGTACCGGTGTAACATAACAGTTTATCGAATTCTTTTTCAGGCTGTCATCTCTTCCGTGGTAATTGGAATATATCATCGCGCCATCTTCCCCGTTCATTGCGGCCACAGCCATAGCACAGGCTGTAAGGAACAAGCGGCTTGAATCTGTTTCCGACCTGCAAAATGCATCCGGTACATAGAATGTTCCTGTTCCCGTCTCGGGGCCCGGAAGATCCGGCTTTAGAATTCCTTCTCCGTAATACTTCTCCCTTTCTCTGATTGAATTAATGTGTTCCTGCGCCTTTTTTGCAGATACCTCTTTCTGCAAAGTTTTTTCCTCTCCGAGCACGAGGTAGAGATAATCCGTAGGAAGCACAACTCCTTCATCTAAATAACTTTCCGCAACTTCACTCACAAAAATTGAGGAAGACATTTCATCTGCAATCAGATGATGAAAATCATAAAAGAAATAATTTCGTGACGGTGTAACAATAATCATGCACCGATATAGGCCCCCGGAAAAAGGGTCCATTGCTTCTGTCAGTTTAGCCTTTTTCTCAGTGAATTCTTCATCTGTCATGTGAATAATATTCACCGGTTTAAAAAGGCTTTCATTATAACGCTGTCGGACGTTTCCGTTTTCATCTTTCCGAAATTCGGAAAGGAAAGCCGGATGAGCCCAAATCACTTTTTCAGCCGCTTCTTTCAATTTATTCAGATCAACTTCGGGTCGAAGAGTAAATATCATTGCAACATGATAGGTAATAATTTGCGGAGCTTTTTGGTTCACTGCCATTTCAAGTTGAAATAGCTGTCCGGCGGTAAGTTCGGCCGGAGCCATCAATGATTTTTCATTCTCCAAAAGAATATCTTCCGTAGATTTTTTATTGCTTAGGCCAAACTTTTCGGAAAGCATTTTTGCTGTGCGGCATTCGTGAAGTCCGTTCACCGTAATGAAGTATCCCTCTTCGGCGCAAGCGGTAATCATTCGGATTGCTGTTAAGGAATCGCCTCCTATCAGGAAGAAATCTTCATCAGCCCCCACTCTCTCAAGGCCTAAAGTTTCTGCCATAACTCTGCAGAATACAGCTTCCGCTTCATTTTCAGGTTTTACATAGCTACTGCGGAACTCACTAACATCCGGCATCGGCAACATTTTCCTTGAAAGTTTTCCGTTCGCATTCAGCGGAAATTCCGGAAGAGACACATAATATGTCGGAATCATATATTCCGGAAGACTCTTTGACAGAATTCGGCCTGCTTCCGAAGGATTCTGCAGAACGGGATTTTTTTCGTTCTCAAGATAATACAGCACCACAAAAGACCTTTCTTTCGTAGTGAAAGCCTTCGCCACCGGATGCTCAATGCCAAATAATTTTCTGACTACTAGTTCAATCTCCATCGGTTCAACACGATTCCCGTTGATTTTCACCATGTCATCCATACGACCGCGTATTACCAGATTTCCGTTCTCATCCAAATATCCTAAATCTTTAGAGTGAAAAATGCCGTATTTTGTCACTTCCTCATTCAATTCCGGGAGCTGCAGATAGCCCCTAAAGTACGGGTTGTCAAAACAGACTTCTCCGGTTTCTCCCCGAGGAACGCTATTTCCGTCCTCATCAAGAATTCGAATTCGAAGGCCAAAATTATTTTTTCCAACGACCGCCCTGTCGTAGATTCTGTCTAAAAGAAAAGATGACACCATGAAACAGGTTTCACTCATGCCGTAATATGCAAAGGTCTCTATGCCTTCTTTATATATTCCTGTTGCAGGTTCACCCGCAGCAATGATTTTTTTAATATTGTGATAGTTTCCCTGATATGTTCGAAGAAACGACGGGGACAGATACATTTGCGTAATATGTTCCCTTTCGAGAAATTCCTCGAATTTTACAAGGTTTTTCACCACGTCATAAGACATTATATAAACAGAATCCGCTGCGTAAAGCTTTGGTAGCGGAAGAACAAACGCGGCAGCAAAGTTAAACGGAAAAATCATTCCGAAATTTTCCGGGTTTTCTTCATGAAGATCCGGTACATCCGCATACCAGCTGTCTAGGCATACATCCAGTTTCCCGTATTCATGAATCATTGTCTTTGGCTTTCCTGTCGTCCCGGAGGTGCTAAAAGATACACATGCATCATGCGGATCGGTTTGTTCATATCCGGAAAGTGATGAATGCTTCATTGCATCTTCATATGCAGAAATATCAAGCGTATATTTTACATTCAGATCTTCACGAATCAGGCGGATTCTTTCTTCCGGGTAAGTATCTTCCATGAAAATGAACGCCGCTCCTGCGCGAAGCACACCGACCATTGCAGCAAACATCTTCGGACTGCGCGGAAGAAGCAGCATGATAAAATCCTCTCGCCCCAGGCCTTTCTCTTTGCAGGTGGCATAGATTCTGCCTGATTGTTCCCAAAGTTCCGAATATGTCATCGCCTCTTCACAAAAATCAAGCGCCGCAGCAATTCTGTCCGGATATTTTTCAGCATTTTGTCTGATTTTTTCTACAAAATATGTATCCATCTCTATCTCCTAATGGTTAATCCGATTCATTTTCCTTTTCAACACTTAGAAAAAGTACAGCTTTGACAAAGCTTTTTCCAAAATGTTCAACCGTCCCCGGCGTATACATTCCCCGAGGATAGTTGCAGTAAAAATCCAGTTGCTCCGACTCTTCTTTGTCGATAACGCCGGTATTGAACCAGCAGTTAGGTTGATTTTTATCTCGACGCATCATAGAAGCAAACTCCGAAAGTTCCTCAAACTCTCCAAAATCCATGGTGCCAAATTGATAATTGAAAATGACTGTTTGGTCTGTCGGCAGTTTGCTTTCCGTTATCGCAGAATATACACTGTGCGCTGTCCCGAAATCCAACTGAGCCTGTACTTCGGACAGAATTTCGTCCCGGTTCTTTTTACTGATTGATGTAAGCGTCACCGGAAGCAGGACAGTATAGCATCCGGCTGATTCCTTTTTCAAAAACCGGTCTCTGCCGTTATATACCGAGTAGACCATTGCACTGTCACAGCCGTTAACTTCTGCCATGGCCAAAAGACATGCCGCAATGAAAATCGAGTTATGGTATTTTACCGATTTGGAAAACGCCCCGGGAATCAGGAACATTTCGCTCCCGGAATCGGTTCCGCGAAGATCAGGTCTCAGCACTGCGGAATTATCCTGTAAAAGCAATTTCAGTCGTTCCTGCATATTTTCTGCGGCTTCCTTTTTCTGGGCCGCCGATTTTTCTCCCGTTTCTTCTTCGCAAACACTGTAATAATAGTCCGGCGGAAGTTCTGCTTCCAAATCTTTATAGCATGTCGCAATCTGGCGTAACAAAACAGTGTTTGAAACGCCGTCGCCTACGATGTGATGAACTGAAAGTATAAACAGCTTTTTCGTAGGAGTGCAGATAATTCGTACAGTATACATTCTGTCCGCAGTGATATCCACAGGTTTCAAAAAATGCTCACTCTCTTTTTACAGTTCCTCAGCGCTCATTTCCTCTATGGCAAGCGGCAAAAAAGCGTTCTCACCATAGTATTGCACTACGGTGCCATCCTTCTCCTTCCGAAAACGGGTAAGAAGTGCCGGATGATGTGCTATCACCTTATCCACTGCTGCCTTCAGCCGTGCAGTATCTGTCTCCTTCTTCAAAACGGCAATTACAGGCACGCAAAGCGAAGGATGATTCGGATATTTATTAAAAAGTTCCCAATAAATCATCTGCCCGGAAAGCAGCTCCCGGGGGTGTTTTCTTGCTTCGTTCTCCCTAAGAAGTAGTTTATCTTGGGTAATACCGTTTTTTTCGGACACCAGGCGTGCGAGGCTTTCGGCTGTTCTGTATTCCTGAAGGTCTGTCACCGTGATGTCATATCCCAGTTCCGCACATTCTGTGACCAGTCGAATCGCACAAATAGAGTCTCCTCCCGCTTCGTAAAAATCATCCTCTGCGCCAATGTTACTTAAGGAGAGAATTTTTGCCATCAATTCGCAAAAAACTTTTTCCGTCTCACCGACAGGTTTCCTTCCGGTTTCTCCGCTCGTAATCGTTTTCGGTGCCTTCAAAAGTTTTCTTGACACCTTACCGTTTGCATTCAAAGGAATTGTCTCAATCGGTACGAAATACGCCGGAATCATATATGAAGGGAGTTTTTCCATAAGTTTTTTTCGTGAAAGAAGGGCGTCATGGAATATACAATTTTCACCTGCTTCTTCCTCCAAATAATAAAGCGCCACATATGAACGTTCGTCATCATTGAAACCTTTTGCAATAACATTTTCCAATCCGGAAATTTCCCTTGCCGCACCTTCGATCTCACCCGGTTCAATGCGATTTCCGTTAATCTTTATCATGTCATCGATTCGACCTTTTATGAAGATATCACCATTTTCATTTCGATATCCTAAATCTCCGGAATGAAAAAGTCCGTCAAAAAAGACCTCCCTTGTTTTTTCCGGCATGTTGATATAGCCCCTAAAATAGGGATCCGGGAAACAAATCTCTCCAATCTCTCCTTCCGATGCGGGAATATTATCTTCTCCCAAAATGAGAATGTTCTTCCCTGTCTCTTTCGTAGCAATCGGAGCATCTTCGCACGATTCATTCAGCACATACTGTGAAACGCAATATAACGATTCCGTCATGGCATAATGAACGATAACGTCATATCCTTCAACAGCCAAATGAGCCGCAGGCTCTGATCCTGTCATAATTGTCCTTACATAGGGAAATCCTTCCTTGTAAATTCTAAGAACGGAAGGTGAAAGAAACAGTTCGGTTATTTTCTCCTTCTCCAGGATTTCATGAAACTTAAGAAAATTTTTGGATATATCATAAGAAAGAATATAAAGAGTATTGGCCTTATAAAGTTCCGGCAGAGCATGAATCATGACAGCAGAAAAATAAAACGGCGGGACATAGGCAAATCTTGCGCACTCGTCAAAATTCACTGCATCCTCATCACGTATCGATCCTTCGATTCCTATATCCAGTTTTCCATATTCGTGAAGAATCCCTTTCGGATTTCCTGTAGTTCCCGATGTATAGAAAATGAAGCAGGCATCATGCAGGTAAAGCATTTCACGTCCTTGGAGCGCCGAATACTCCATCGCTTTTTTAAAGAAGCCTTTATCTATAACGAACTTCACTTTACAATCTTTCTTTATAAATTCGACCCTCTCCTGCGGGTAACTGTCCTCAGCAATTACCACAGCAGCACCGGCACGAAGCACGCCCAATAACGCAGTGATCATCATCGGATGTCTTGGCAGGAGAAGCATAACGGTATCTTCCCGTCCGATTTTTTCATTCTTTAATGCAGCATAAATTCTTCCTGACTGTTCCCATAGTTCCGAATAGGTCACCGGTTCTTGCCCATAATCCAATGTGAGAGCAATTCGATTCGGATATTTATCAGCATTTTCCTTTATTTTATCGACATAGTATGTTCTCATACACACCTGTTTATTCCTTTGCAAATCATTAATCTACATATAAATATACCACTTGAAGCATTCACAGTCACGAAGTTCGCCTGAAAAACAAATGTCGCAAAATATTCTCCCCAAAACACTTTGCTATAGTATAATATGATGATAGCAGCATCAAAAGTCATAGCCCCACCTTATGCTTGGAATGTAGGGCAATGACCCCAAAATGTTTACACACTGACACATAAGGAACAATCAAGTGAATGAAGCAAAAGTAAAAAAATATTTTGAACGAATCGGGCTTAAAATGCCCGAGACGATTATCCCTGATTACGAGCTGTTAAAAAAGCTGGCATTTCACAATATAATCAGCATTCCCTATGAGAATCTGCAGTTTCTGACAAAGCAGTTTATCCCCTGTGACACGGATTCTTTATTTCAGCGGATTGTAGTCGAAAAAAAAGGCGGAATCTGCCATGATATTGCCGGTCTGTTCGGATGGTTTCTGAGTGAACTTGGGTATACGGTCATACAAATCGGTACCAAATCATTATCCCCAAAGTTAGGTTCTCATGTTCACAAATCACTTATTGTCACCGACTGCACGGGAACCGAATGGCTGACGGAGATCGGATATACTCCTTTTATGAATAACAAAACTCCGATAAGATTTATTACAGATATTGATCAGACATTCGGAAACGAAACATTTCGCATAGAAGAACGAGACGGAAAGAAATGTCTGATTGGACCGACGGATACTGCTTCCTATCGGATTGAATACTGGGATATCGGACCGGAAATCGGAAATCGAATCAAAGAGCTTACAATTGAAGGGAATGACCCTGTGGGAATCCCCAAAAGAAGTCTTGATATCGGAACACCGGAAGGTCGTCGAATACTGTACGGCAATACATACAAAGAATATTTTGGTGAATCCGTATACTCATATGAATGTACTCCCGAGATGTTACCATGGGCATATGCGCAATTCGGACTGGAGTATAAAGAATCCGATGAGCTATATTAGCCGTTAATATAACGACGCTCCACAAATCATGTAAAGTAGGGCACAAAATATAAATCGAAAGAGAAACAGAAAATGGGGTGGATTTATGATATATTCAGAACAAATTTCGAATGGAATAACCGTTAAAATCGGAGACCGCCTGGATACAAACACAGCTCCGGAACTGAGAAAAATCCTTCAAGAAATTCCCGAACAAACCGAATATCTTACACTTGACCTTGCAAATACATATTATGTTTCTTCCGCAGGTTTAAGAGAGCTGCTGATTGCAAGTCGGCGATTCCCCCAAAACCGTATGAAAATCATTTCCGTAAATGATGAAGTGATGCGGATTTTTCAAACCACAGGATTTGATACTCTATTTCCGATTGAGAGCAACAACAATGCTGATTTTGTTCACCTCTCCATTCGTGACTTTATAAAAGAAAAGGCCGTTTCTCACGGTGATACTGCGGTAATACGCGACCATAACAGAGATTGGACCTGGCGTGATCTTGATTTCGGATCTAACGCTTTGGCCTCCCATCTTTATGAAATGGGAGTACGTAAAGGAACACACGTGGGTATAGTCGGTCTTAATTCAATTAACTTTATTCTGTGTTTCTATGCCATTCAAAAGCTGGGGGCTCTCGCCATCCTCATGAATTACAGCCTGAAACCGGCCGAAATAAATGCCCACATCGAAGCGAGCGATGTGTCATATATGTGTATCGGAAATCTTTCCTATGGTACATCCAAAGAGGATCTCTCCAAAGAGCTTCTCACAGGTACAAACGGACTTAAAGATCTTTTCTTTTTCGAGGACATCTCTGCCGATAATCTTGTAGACACAGGCTCCGTGCCCGGTTCGTTTCTTTTTGCGGATGTCGTAGAATCCGATGACCCCTGTATTATGATTTTCACTTCAGGATCGACCGGTCGACCGAAAGGCGTTATTCTTTCTGCTTATAACGTTCTCAACGCAGCAAATATCAGCAGGAAAAGTCAAAATCTCACAAACGATTCCGTTTCCTGCAACATTCTTCCCCTCTTTCATATTTTTGGTTTGGTAGCAGGACTGTTTGCCGGTGCCTTTGCCGACGCACTTTTGGTTCTTCCGAAAGACATGCATGTTTCTACACTGATGGAAACCATTGAAACCAATCGTTGTACGGTATTTCATTCGGTTCCTACAATGTTTCTCGCCATATTAAAGAACCGGGATTTCAATCCCGACAGGCTTTCCACATTGAGATGTACTATTCTATCCGGCTCTGCTGCCACGAAGGCTCAGCTTGAGCTGTTCCGTGAAAAGCTTCCGGAAAATCACTTTCTTTCCTCATATGGCTTAAGCGAAATGGCACCAGTCACTATTACCGATTATGAAGATACCTCCGAGCATATTACCGATACGGTCGGAAAGCCCATGGAACATATTGAAATGAAGATAGTAAATCTGTCTGACGGGCACAATTGTGCTACCGGAGAAACCGGGGAAATCCTGATACAGGGTTATAATCTGATGGCCGGTTATTACAAAACCGACATAGCAAATCAATCTATAGATATGGACGGTTGGCTTCATACCGGCGATCTCGGTTACCTAAGAGAAGACGGATATCTTCATCTGGACGGAAGGCTCAAGGAGCTTATAATTCGTGGCGGTGAAAACATCATGCCGCTTGATGTAGCTCAGGCAATAAGCGCCCTTCCCGGAGTCAAAGACGTAAAAGTTGTCGGCGTTCCAAGCGATTTCTACGGTGAAGAAGTCGCCGCGTGCATTTGTCTGAATAACGATGCCGACTTTGATGAAAACGAAGCCCGCGTTCTTCTTTCCAAAGAGCTCGCCGCTTTCAAAATTCCTTCCTATTTTTTCATCTTCAATGAATTTCCCACTCTTTCCAACGGGAAAATAGATTCTCTTTCCGTTCTTGAAGAAGCAAAAAGGAGGGCCGCCTGTGTGCCAAGAAAATAATCCTTTTCCCACCTTTGTTCCTGAAGATGGCAAAATAATCGGATACGGTGCCACCTCAACTGTATATCTTTTGCCCGACGATACTGTATGCAAGGTGTTTCGTCCCGAGTTTTCAACACACGAAATTCAAAGAGAATACCGCATGGCAGAAAATGCTTATCGGCTCGGTATTCGCGTTCCAAAGCCCGGCGGTATCGTGCAGTTCAAAGACAGCATCGGAATTCGGAGTGAATTTGTTGATGGGAAAAGTCTGGCTGAACTTCTTTCGGGAAATCACGAAAACTACAGCAAACTGTTTCCCAAATACTTATCTGAGCTGCGTCATTTTCATGAAACTGCAGCCGAGCCCGAAGATTTCGTTTCCGCCAAAGAACTCTATCTCGAGAAAATCAGGGCACTTTATGAAACTGATTGGTATTCTACTGATGAACTTCGGAAAATGGAACTGCTCGTTCAATCTGTTCCGGACAGAAACACTCTGATTTACGGCGACTATCATCCCAAAAACATACTTGTAAAAAAGGATGAACTTGTCTTCGTGGATTTGGGAGACATCTGCATCGGCCATCCCGTATTTGATTTTGCAATGATTGCCAACACCCATTTTATCATTCCTTCCGTGAATCCTTCTTTTACCGAAAAATACTTTGCAGTATCTTCGGAAATATTGATTCAACTGTGGAATGATCTTTTTCATCAGTATTTCAACGACATTTCTCTCGAAAAACAAACTGCCATCAAAAAAGAAATCATGGCATTTGCCATTCTCCGGCAAGGTCTCTCTCCTGCTGACGGAAGGTCCTTTCCCGAGAATATCTTGAAAGAAAATGTTGCTGTAACGAAAAATAAACTACTGCCCGAAATTGATTCTGTTATTGGTTCAATCGATTGGTAAAAAGGAGAAAATCTTGTATCTGATTTGCGAAAAAGATAATTCAGAATGTCCGATTCTGTATCACGGACCGGAGGTTTTTCAAAATGCAAGACTTTGCGGTGCCAAGAGAATCCACGTTCTAATGAACAATGGAGAGGACTATGACCTCCTATATGTGAAGAACTCTGACTGTCTTCCCGATTTCATCAAAAACCGGTGGAAAAATCAATCATGCTACCCCGACTATCTTTCCTATTCCATAGATGAAAAAGACAGCCTGTATCTGGACTTTTTCCGTATTTTCCGAACAGTCTGTCTTCAATCTGTAAACGAATATACCGTAGCTCTGGCAGAAGTCATTCTGCGATATACCGATCTTTCACTTTATTCACAGGACGAAAGAATTTGCCGGTTCTTCGGGGATAAAATACCTATTGTCAAAGAGGGCGAAATCCGCCCCGGTAGAGATGTTCTCATGATTGGGGACATTTCCGCAGACCGCAATTTTGACGTTTCTTTCCACAATATAGGTCCCGTCAATGCCTTTCATAACGTTTTCTTCCTTCAAGGACAAGGGGTTACCTCTCTTGATCGGTATTTGTATGCAGAATTATTAATCGATGAAGGTGCCGGCATCGGAAGCGTTCTCAACAACCTCTATCGCTTCAAAAAAGCACTTTCCGGTATAGGTCTGGTTCCGGTGGTAAGAGGAGAAAAAATCGGGCATTTCAACGTTTCTTTTCTGGAAAAATATTTTAATCTGCAACTTCACGAACAGAAAGCGAATGATGAAAATACCGTTTTTTTCCCGGAAATGTCGACGCTATCTTCCACCATGTTTTTGGACTGGGTCAAACCTGAACTTAATCTGTCCATGCTGAACAGTTCGTTTCTTTCTGAGTTAAAGGAATACGCCGATGCAGTTCTCGGCGAAAAGAAGTTCCTCGGTGTGCTGATTCGCGGAACCGACTATCTCATCGTTCACAAGGAAGGCCCCAGAAAAATGGCCGGTGTGGATGAGATAATCCCTATGCTTCATGAATGGATTGATATGTACAAATATGACGGCATTTTCCTTGCAACAGAAGACAGCGATATTCTTTTTCGGGTAACGCAGGAGTTCGGTTCGCTTGTAAAGGTGATTGCGCAAGAACGTCACAGTGTCAGCGATCTATCCGGACACAAACTGCTTTCTGAACTTGAAAAGGATACTGCTTCCGACTATGACCGAAGTGTTGCCGAAAGTACTGTAAATTATTTCTATGCACTATATATGCTATCCCGTTGTTCCGCATTTATCTGCTCAGGCCCCTGTAACGGCTATGACCTCGCCACAAGTTTTAATGGTGGAAAATACGAACATACCTACCTGTTTACAAACCAATAATTTTTCTGCCACAAAAGCCAAGCGTCCATGACACTTGGCTTTATTCTATCGTCTTCGTCTGCCTCTTCCCTGAGTAAGCAATATCAGTCGCAGTAGCTGAAGTATCGTTGAAAACAATGCGGCAACATATGTCATTGCAGCTGCCGTCAATACTTTTCTTGCTCCGGACATTTCACTATCAACAAGTATTTCCTTATCATCCAAAACTTCCAAAGCTCTGTGAGAAGCATTCAATTCTACCGGAAGCGTTATTAATTGGAACAAAACAACAAAGCAAAACAGAAATACCCCTATCTTCGCCAGTCCCATATACCCCAACAGAAATCCAAGAAGAATAATCGGCCAAGAAAGCTTGGAACCAATGTTTGCAATCGGTACCGACAAAGATCGAAGTTTCAGTGGCCAATATCCAACATGATGCTGCACAGCATGGCCACACTCATGAGCAGCTACGCCAATAGCAGCTACCGATGTTGAGCCATATACCGAATCCGACAGGCGAAGCACCTTATCACTTGGAGCGTAATGATCGGTTAATTTCCCGCTAATGCGTTCTATTCTGACATCATTGATTCCTGCTGATTGTAAAATATACTGTGCCGCCTGTTCCGCAGTCATTCCTCGACTGTTTCCTACGCTACTATATCTTTTAAATGTTCCGTTTACACCGATAGACGCAATAAAACTGATAAGAGCTCCAACCAATACCAAAATATACGTAGTATCAAAATAATACATTGTTAAATCCTCCATTTTCACAAATCCCGAAACACTACTATAGCCCCAATCGCAGCCCAAGCATATTATGCACTTCTTTTTATAAACATAATTGCAAAACATACTCCTGCCAAAAACAGCGCACAACCTAATCCTGTATAAAAGAACGCTACAAAAATATCCGGGAAAATGCCGGCATTTCTTAACCCGATTCCGCCCCCCATCATTACAGCCATGATAATATAAGACTTGACATCAAAAAAATTCCAAATAGGTCTGTATGCCTCTTCATAGTTCTTTATTCTTTTGCCATGCTTTTGTGTCATTTTAAAAAACATCGTTCCAAAAAGCGCAAAGGTGATTACCGATAATAGCGGTAAATACCATCTTACCTCAACAAGTTTATACGAAATAATACCCAATCGGACAACGTTGAAGCCGGCTATCATCCACACAATTCCGGCTATAATCAATAAAGCTCGCTTCGGTACTTCATATACTTTATGTTTCTTCATACTATCCCTCAATTCTCGTTTTTTCTATACCATAATAATAAAAATGGTTCTCGCAGTAAATACCACAAGAACCAAATATACGTCTCTTCAGGGAAAAAATTCAACAACGTAACCGCGGGAATGCGTATAACAAGTGATAAGCAAATCATCACTCAGTACTTTATAAACTGTACATTGTCATCGTTGCAAGCATCACCTTCCTTTCCTCAATCGGTATTATATCATATTGTCAGTTGACTAGAGAAAATTGCTTTTCACTTAATAATTCCCATTCCTTTGAACACAGTTTCTATATCTTTAACAGAAAAAGCAATGGTCATAACAGAATCGTCTGTATACTCAGATTCATCTATAAACAGCGGCCCAAAATCTTTTATCTTTTTACTTCGATCAAATTCATAAGGACTTCCTACTATATCTCCAAGAATTGCACCTATCATTACTTTGCTCTCCTCCCGTTCTTCTTACTTCTCTTTTCATAATCACGATCAATGTCATGCTCCACCGGCAAAAGCCATTGACATATCTGCACTTGATTTGCACTTTCTAACTCGGGTAACAGCTGCCTCAAGTACCTGATAATTCAGTGCAGTTCCTGCTTCATCACAATTATAGTTTGCTGCCCTGTCACGACCTATTCCCATATTTCCGGCAACCTCAATTGCATCTATATTTGCCCCAAGGAAAAGAAACTCCCAGTTATACTTTTCTTTCTGTCGTTCAATCATTTTCTTAACATCTTTGAACGAATAATTTCTGCTGGCATTTTCAAGGCCATCCGTAGTAATAACAAATAATGTCTTCGCCGGTCTGTCCTCCTCACGGGCATATTTGTGTACATTCCCAATATGATGAATAGCTCCGCCTACTGCGTCAAGAAGAGCCGTACATCCTCGAACATAATAATCATCTTCCGTAAGTTTCTTCACATCACTGATGGCTACCCTGTCATGAATTACATCTGTCGTATCATCAAAAAGTACCGTAGATACAAAAGCCTCGCCATCTTCTTTTTGCTGCTTGGCTATCATCGAATTAAACCCGCCAATAGTATCTGATTCCAGACCGCTCATGGATCCA
>JAZUFW010000063.1:0-4835 GCA_045640905.1 Lachnospiraceae bacterium | reverse complement strand
CCTCTGCTTATTTTACTTTTTTCTCAACACGGCCTTTGGAATTAATCAAGACCATTCCTTCCGTATATATCTCCGAAGAATCTGTTCCGTTAATCCAAATGTTCGGAGCCACTACTATTTTGTTCGGATTATCATTCATCCACGAGCCCCACCAACTGAAGGAAGAATTGGACAGGACATTGTGACGGCATTTGCTCAATAAAAACATATCAAGATACGATGTAAACTCATCGCCGGAATCAACCAGCACAAATCTGTCGCGAAGGCGTATGAGTTCATCCTTTGACATATCCTCGGAAGCCTGCGCCATAACTATCTGCTTAAGCCATCCTTTAACCCACTTCGGTTCATTACTGAAAATAAAGAATTTCAAATTCTTTTCTCTTTCTGTCAAATAATTGATAGCGGACGTGTAGTATTCCGTAGTGCAGATATTTTCGTACAATTCTTCGTTATAGCGGGAATCTGACCTTCTGATATGGATTCCGACGGAATTGGAAGAAATAATATCACTGTAATAAAGTAAAAAGTTAGAATTGGCTTTCGGCGTAATTCGCAGGTTCTCAACATCGGGGAACGAATATACTTTCTTTACTTCGGGCAGAATGTCCTCGAAATATTTCTGGGACATAAACTTTCCTTCAATATATCCGTCGGGATGTTCCATAATGGCAGGATCATAAAACCCTTCTTCTTTGAAGACCAATCTGTTATGCCCTTTAAAGAAATGACGGATCCTGCTCTTTAAACTGCGGTCATTATCCAGAAAAGCATTGATTTCATCCCAAGTAGCCCTCGGATAATCAATGTCAAAAACCGAAAGCATAATCGGGCGTGTCCGCTCATCACGATATTCATTTATGTCGTCAAATTTGACCTCGCGCCCCAATGACACCAGTTTCAGATAAAAAGCATACTGGAACATCTGTCGTTCAAGGCCGCCGGACATACGAATTATATTCAAATTCTGCCTTCCTTCTTAAGCCATTCTTCAAACATCAAAACATACCAAATCTGAGGGCGCCATATATCTTTTTCAATCAGGTCTCGCCACATCTTTGTAACTACATTGGCATTCAGGTAGCCTTCGGCTTTAATCTTTTCCGGATTGAGCAAGCCCTCGGCCCATGCACGCAGTTCTTTATCTTCTTTAAGCCATTTCATGATTGGAATTGCAAATCCCTTTTTAGGTCTGTCCATCATATCTTTGGGAACGTATCTGTACAGAACTTCCCGCAAAATCTTCTTTCCGACATTATTGTCATAGTCTCTCAAATATTCTATGGGCAGACTCCAGGCGAATTCGACCACATCGCGGTCAAGCATCGGAACTCTGGTTTCCAGTGATACTGCCATGGCCGTTCTGTCGACCTTAACCAGAATATCGTCGGGATGATACATTATCATGTCAAGCAACATAACGTCATGATTTTCCTCTCCGAGGAAATCACGTTCATATGTATCATTATTACACTTGGCCCTAACCTTAGAAAGAGCTATTTTACTTATTCCCGGTTCGTTTTCACGTGACAGGTTATAAAGGTCTTCCGGGCCTTTGGCTCGAAGCAGCGTACCTTTAACTCTGTATATTTCATTATTTACAAGCGGAGAATGCAAAACCAGCGCACCGGCCGGGCGCCGAATAAAATACGGCACCTTTTTCATCTTGTTCCAAATTCTGTTGACGGAATCATATGAGGTGTATCCACAGAAAAGCTCATCCCCTCCGTCTCCCGACAAAGAAACCGTCACATGTTCTCTGGTCATTTTGGAAACCAAATATGTCGGAATCTGTGAGCTGTCCGCAAAAGGTTCGCCAAACATATGCGCTATCAAAGGAATGACATCCTTGGCATCCTGTTCGGTAATATATAGTTCCGTATGCTCGGTGCCCAAGTGACGGGCTATCTCCTTGGCATACTGAGCTTCGTTGTATTTCGGATCATCCATTCCTATGGTAAAGGAACGTACCTTTTTATTCTGCGCCGTACTGAGACTCTGCATCAGAGCAACACATGTAGATGAATCGATGCCTGCACTCAAAAATGCTCCGACAGGAACGTCGGCAACCATCTGGTCCTTAATGGAATTCTTTAACAATTCTTCGAGTCGGTCCGTAGCTTCATTAAATGAGCCTTCAAATTTATTCTCCTGCCCATGCTTGGCCACCTGCTTCATATCCCAATATTTTTCTATGGAAATCAGACTGTCATCCGTAAACGGTGCCTTAATGGTCAAAATACAACCGGGCTCGAGTTTATAAATATCTCTGTAAATACTGTAAGGTGCAGGAATATATCCATTAATGAAGTAAAGGTCGAGCACATCCGTATTTACTTCATTATTGAATCCGTCTATTTGTGCCATGGAACCAATATCGGATGCAAAAGCGAAACTTCCGTTAACGAATCCGTAGTATAGCGGCTTTTCTCCGACGCGATCCCTTATTAGATAAAGAATCTTTTCTTCCGTATCATATACGGCTATCCCGAACATACCTTTACATTTTGATATAGCTTCCTTAACACCGTATGCGTCAATTGCCTCAAGCAACACCTCGGTATCGGAAGTACCGTTAAAGTCGGATGCACTAACAGAAAGATTCTCATCATCAAGCAATTCCTTATAGATTGCTTTGTAATTATAAATCTCTCCGTTAAAAACAGTAACATAACGTCTGTTATGTGAGAACATCGGTTGAGCGCCCGTAGGAGTAATATCTATAATGGAAAGTCTCCTGTGTCCCAAGGAAATCAAGCCATCCTCGCTATGATAGCTTCCCTCCGAATCGGGTCCGCGGTGAATCATTCTGTCCTTCATTCGCTCTATATTCGATTGTCTGTCACCTTTGAAATTGCAAAGACCGACTATTCCGCACATAATTAAAATGCTCTCCGTTTTGTTAAATCAAAATTAAATTTATCGAGTGAACCCCCAACCCCGTCCCCGGGGGTGCAAAATCGAAGTGGGGTAAAACTTGCAGAAAAATTACTGAATTGTTCTAATTTTTCATACAATTATAATTTCGACACAATTGCTTGAGTTGTCTGAAAATTGTTTTTATTGTAGGTAACGGTAGTTATTTATCGGTTTTCCTTGATTTTACAGTGTTTGTTAAGAGGTCATACCACTCGTTTAGGACTGCTTCTTCCTGATAAATACCACGCGTCTTAAGTGCTTCAGAACCAATTCGCTCAATTTGTTGCAAGTTATTTAATAATTTTTGCAAGGAATCTTGCATTTTGGTCATATCACCCACAGGAATTAACAGACCATTCACATTGGGGGTGATGAGGTCCTTCGGACCACCGCAGGGGCAGTCGGTAGCTATGCAGGCAAGGCCCTGACACATGGATTCTATCAAAGAATTGGGCATTCCCTCTGTTTTTGAGGATAATACAAAAACACGTGCTATTTTAATCTTTTCATAGACATCCGCTATTCGGCCCGGTAAAAGGATTCGGTCCGTCAAATTACGCGTTTTTGCCAATTCAAGAAGTGAATTGCGCATGTTACCTTCGCCATATATTATCAGCTTCCAATCAGGGAAGTCTGCGGCTATATTGCTGAAGGCATCTATCACCAATTTATGGTCTTTATTTTCATCTACACGCCCCACACAGACTATTATATTCTCTCTTTGGTCAAACGGGACAGGCTCCGACAAGAAGCTTGAATCTATGGGGTTTTTAAGTATCACACTGTTCTTGCGGACTTTAGGCGGAAAGAAATCGCGTTGATCGGTAGTTTGAAAAACGCACTTTGAAGCCTTCTTAAAGAGGGTTTTGGCAAGCACCTTCATCCACGTGGTGTAATATTCTTCTTCCGGCATTCCTCTGACCGCGGTAATAACAGGGATTCCGAGTTTTTGCGCTGTCAAAAGAGCCATAAAATTGTTCTTTCCTATAAAAGAAAGAATCACATCCGGAGATTCGTTAACCCAGATATTTTGAAGCTTTAAAAACCGAGCTTTAAAATTGCCGATACGGCTTGATGTCACTTCATGCTCATCAAGATCCGAAATGATTCTCTTTACTTTGTCGGATATTTCATATTCGTCATCTGCTTTTAGAGAAGTAACCAGTACCGTTTCATCCCCCAGAGATACAAAGTACTCTGCCAATTTGACGATGACTCTTTCGGTTCCGCCTCTGCTTAAAGAACCGGCCAATATCGCTATTTTCACTAAATATACCTCTACAATGAATGCTATTCGTGAATTCCGGTATGATCAAAGAACCAATCCTTGTATTCACGGAAGTCCTTGCATTCTGCATCAATGCTGTTAATCATCTCTTTTGTCTTTTCGGTAACAAGTGTTTTGTAATTATCAAAATTGTCGTATCCCTGTTTCGTCCAAGCAAAGGGATGCGTTAATATCTGAACCTTCTTATTATTTACTATATTTTCCTCGTTCGGATATCCGTATCGCCAGATATGATTGGCATCGGACATATACTTAACCTCCACGGGAGTATTCTCATTTACATCATCCGCAAAGGTAAAGAATTCGTTCTGATAAGCATTGAGTTTTCCTTCTATTTTAATATTTTCGGCAAGGATGTCTCTCGAGGGACGGTGTACCGAAAAGGTGTCTACCGAGAACCCGAACATTTCGCTCAGTATATCAAGTTCCTTCTTAATCTGTGCGGGAGCCAGTTTCATATCCGTCATGCCGTTAAGTGCAAAGTGAAGGCCTATGTGCTGTCCGCGTTCGTGCATATCCTTAATCATCTCCATATTTCGCTTCGAGAGAATATTGTAAGAATTGTTCGTCCATTGAAAGAAATAATTAGATACAAAGTCCATGCTTTCTTCTACCTTGCTCAACTCAT
>JAZUFW010000062.1:0-14874 GCA_045640905.1 Lachnospiraceae bacterium | reverse complement strand
CAGTATTCCGATGGTCTTGAAGGTGAAGTTTGTTCATGTGGTGCAACCAGAAATACACAGCCGATATCAGCATATGGCTTTGCAATCAACGACTATGCAACAAAATTAGTTAATGCTTCAAAATCAGGGCAGGTTATTAAGCTTGAACTTGGAGAGTGGAATTCGTTCCCGAAGGCATTCATGGAGAAGGTTGCAGCAAAGTCTGCACAGAACGTAACATTTATATTTAAGTATAAATGGAATCATGTTAAGCAGGAGATTACCATTCCTGCAGGAACTTTGGTAGATACTTCGTTAGATTGGTATGGCCCCGCCAAGATGCAGGAACTGTACGGAGCTAATTAGTACTAAAAAATTGAGTGATTGAAATATAGCGCTTGGAGTTGCATATAAAGTCAATTCCAAGCGCTTTTTATATTTATTCATCACATTTTTGATTTATATGGACTTGTAAAATTAAAAGCTATCGTTAACCAGCGCAGTAAAACATTATTCCGTTTCCCTTCTCGTAGAGATACGTATGGGTTGACAATTATTGTATAATTGTATACAATTATGCATAATAATTCGAAAGGAGCAATACCATGCGTCAAAGCGATTATTTTGAAGACCGTCCGGTCTCCATGAACAAAAAAAACAATTTACTTGAAATAGAAGAGCATATGTACATCCTGGATGATGTCGAAAAGCCTAATGCATTCAGAAATATGTTCCCTTATAATGAGGTTCCCAAGATTCCGTTTAATGACAGAATTGTTCCTCATAATATGCCTAAAAATATATGGATTACCGATACCACATTCCGTGACGGACAGCAGTCACGTGCTCCGTATTCTACAGAACAGATCGTAACCATTTACGATTATCTGCATAGACTCGGCGGCCCTAAGGGTATGATTAAAGCATCGGAATTTTTCCTTTACTCAAAGAAAGACAGAGATGCTGTTTATAAGTGTATGGAAAGAGGTTACGAATTCCCTGAAGTTACTTCTTGGATTCGTGCTTCCAAGGAAGACTTCAAATTGGTTAAAGAAATCGGTATGAAGGAAACAGGTATTTTGGTTTCCTGCTCTGACTATCATATCTTCATGAAACTAAAGATGAACCGTAGAGAAGCCATGGAGCATTATCTTAGTGTTGTTAAGCAGTGCTTGGATGAAGGTATTGCAGTACGTTGTCATTTGGAAGATATTACCAGAGCCGATATTTACGGATATGTTGTTCCTTTCTGCTTGGAACTGATGAAATTAATGGATGAATATAAGATTCCGATTAAGGTTAGAGCGTGCGATACGATGGGATACGGTGTTAATTATCCCGGTGCCGTTATTCCTCGTTCCGTTCCCGGAATTATTTATGCCCTTCATACACATGCAGGTGTTCCTCATGAATTGATTGAATGGCATGGACATAATGACTTTTACAAAGCTGTTGTAAATTCAACTACGGCATGGCTTTATGGTTGCTCAGGTGTAAATACTTCTTTGTTCGGTATTGGTGAAAGAACCGGTAACACACCTTTGGAAGCAATGATTTTTGAATATGCACAGTTAAAGGGTGACTTAAACGGTATGGATACGACCGTTATTACCGAATTGGCAGAATACTACGAAAAAGAAATCGGTTATTCTATCCCGCCCAGAACGCCTTTTGTCGGAAAGAATTTCAATGTTACCCGTGCAGGTATTCATGCTGACGGACTGCTTAAAAATGAGGAAATTTATAACATTTTTGATACTGGAAAATTCTTAAACCGACCTGCTTTGTGTGCTGTTTCGAATACATCGGGATTGGCGGGTATTGCACATTGGATGAATACGTATTTGAGATTAAAGGGTGACGAGCAATTCAGCAAAAACTCCGAATTGGTTAAAGAGGTTAAGGTTTGGGTTGACCGGCAGTATGAGGACGGACGTGTTACTGTTTTGACAGACGAAGAATTACTGGTTGTTATTAAAGAGAAAGCTGATGAACTCGGCGTGATTGTAAAGGGAGTTAATGATGACAAGTAAAAATTCTGATATAAAAATCGACAATGCCGACAATTACTCGTTAAGAGGCAGAGTATTCCATAGGTTAAGAGAAGATATTCTTAACGGAAAATATAAGGAAAATGAGGAACTTAAAGAGGTAGCCATCGGTAATGAACTGGGCGTTTCCAGAACTCCTGTCCGTGAAGCTTTCAGACAGTTGGAACTTGAGGGCTTGATTACCATTATACCCAACAAAGGTGCTTATGTTACCGGAATCAGCCCCAAGGATGTTCATGATATCTATATGATTCGTTCTTCTTTGGAAGGAATGTGTGCAAAGCTTGCTTGTGAGAACATCACGGAAGAGCAGCTTGAAGAACTTGAAGAAAATGTATATCTGGCCAAGTTCCATGCATCCAAAGGACATATGGATCAGATGGCTGATTTGGATAATCGTTTTCATCATATTATTTATGAAGCCTGTGGTTCAAAGATGTTACAGAATCTCTTGGAAGATTATCATCAGTACGTAATCAGAATTCGTAAGAAAACATTGACTACTTCACGCGGGATTCAATCGAACGAAGAGCATTTGGCCATTATGGAAGCCATTAAAGCTCATAACAGTGAGGAAGCCGAAAGACTGGCTAATGCGCATATTGTTAAAGCATATGAAAATATTAAATTGAGTATGGGAGATATAGATAATGAGTAAGATTGCTATGACGACGCCTCTGGTTGAGATGGACGGAGACGAAATGACCAGAATCCTCTGGAAGATGATTAAGGATGAATTGATTTGTCCCTATGTTGATTTAAAGACCGAATATTATGATTTGGGACTGGAAAACAGAAATGCTACGGATGACCGGGTGACGGTTGACAGTGCCAATGCAACATTAAAGTACGGTGTGGCTGTAAAGTGCGCTACAATTACCCCTAATGCTCAAAGAATGAGTGAATATAATTTGAAGAAGATGTGGAAGAGTCCGAACGGAACCATCAGATCCATATTGGACGGAACGGTTTTCAGAGCTCCGATTTTGGTAAAGGGAATTGTTCCTTATGTTGCCAATTGGACGAAACCCATTACTATAGCCAGACATGCGTACGGTGATGTATATAAGAACGTTGAAATAAAGGTTCCTGAAAAAGGTACTGCCAAACTGACTTTTACAAATGAAAAAGGTGAAGTAACGGAAGAAGTTATACATGAGTTTAAAGGCCCGGGAATTATCCAGGGTATTCACAACACGGATGAAAGTATTTCTTCGTTTGCTCATGCATGCTTTAAATTCGCGATTGATACCAAGCAGGATTTATGGTTTAGCTCTAAAGATACCATTTCAAAGACATATGATCACAGATTTAAGGACATTTTCCAGGAAATCTTTGATAAGGAATATAAAGACAAGTTTGATGAACTGGGAATTACGTATTTTTATACATTGATAGATGATGCGGTAGCCCGTGTTATCCGTTCAAACGGCGGATTTATTTGGGCGTGCAAAAACTACGACGGTGACGTTATGTCAGATATGGTTGCGACTGCGTACGGTGACCTGAGCATGATGACATCTGTTTTGGTCAGCCCTTCCGGAGTATATGAATACGAAGCAGCACACGGTACTGTTCAGAGACATTATTACAAGCATTTGAAGGGTGAAGAAACATCAACCAACTCAATCGCTACCATCTTTGCATGGACAGGGGCGTTGAATAAGCGAGGAGAACTTGATAATATTCCCGAACTCTGCGAGTTTGCCAAGAAATTGGAGAAGGCTTGTATTAAAACGGTTGAAGATGGTAAAATGACAAAGTCTTTATCAATGATTTCTACAAATAAGAACCCTGTGATTCTGAATTCATTGGATTTCATTAAGGCAATAAAGGATACATTTGAAAGTTTATGATTTAAGAAAGGAAAAAAGTATGTTTTGTCCAAAATGCGGAACTAATGTTAATGAAGGTGCCAAATTTTGCCCTAGTTGCGGAAATACCATGAGTGCCCCTGCTCAGCCGAGTGCACCTGCTAATCAAAATTATCAGGCGATGCCTCAGAATGCAGCAGCTCCTCAGTATGTACAACAACCTGTTCAACAGAACTATTACGCAGCACCGAAAAAGAAATCCAATATCGGATTGATTATCGGCATTATAGCAGGCGGCGTTGCTGTTTTGGCAGGTGTTGCCGTTGCATTGTGGTTTTTGGTTCTTTGCCCGAAGGCAAAAGTTCAGAAAGCGCTTAAGAACGAAGACTATGCAACTGTATGTGAATACTACGATGACCTTGACGATGATTACGCCGAGGAAGTATCGGAAAAAATGCTTGAATATGCCGGCAGTTTAAAAGAAGATTATTTCGCCGGTGAAATTGAATACAAATCATGTTCAAAAGACCTTGAAATGCTCGAAGACAGTATTTTTGGAGATGAAAATGAGGAATTTAACGAAATTACTTCATTTGTTTCCGAAATAGAAGAATCCAGATACAATCTGACTGTTGCGGATCTGGCTTTTGAGGAAGAAGATTATCAAGGTGCTATGGAATTTTATTCAAAAGTATCACCTGATGATAAAGATAATTACAAGCTTGCTCAAAAGGCTATTGAAATTTGCCAGTCTTTCCTGGTACCTCCTATTGTAGGAACATGGAGAGCTACCATTGATTTGACAGATTTCATAAGCAGTGATTTGGGTGAAGATATTTCTTCATACGGCCTTTATTTCTCAGTAGACTTTGTAGCTGAGTTTTATGATGACAATACTGCGTATATGTATGTTGATGTTGATCAGTTTAAACAGCAGTTCTCATCTTTATCAGGAATATTAAGTGAGTACATCAGACAGGAAGTTGTCGGTGAATATGGTGTTTCGTCTGAAGAGATTGATGAAATTTTCGAAAGTGTTTACGGGGAATCGCTTGATGAGTTCGTAGCAGAATATATTGACGATTATATGGATGATATTGACTACGAATTTTCTGATGCTTCGCTTTACATTGACGAATACAGTCTTGACGGAGATACATTTACATATACGGCAGAGGGCGTAGAGGATCAGATTACCGTTGAAGTAGATGGTGATACCTTGTATATGGATGATTTGTTTGGATCTGATTTGGAAACTTACGAAGATATAATTGATTTGCCTATCGTATTTACCAGAGAGTAGTTTTAGTATTATTTATCATTATTAAAAATTGTGGGAAGAACTCAATCACTGAGTTCTTCCCATTTTTCATAAAGCGAGGTCAATTCATCATTGTTTTTATTTATTTCGTTTGTTATTTCCTGTAATTTGACGGAAGAGGTGGCTATGCTTGGATCAGCCATTTTTTCTTCCAAAGATTTGTTCTTTTTTTCAAGTTCGTCAATTCGTGCTTCACACTTTGAAAGTTCGTTCTGACGTTTTCGCTTTTGTGCTTCGAGTTCTTTTTGCCTTTTATAATCCAGAGCAGAATCTTTTATCTTTGTATTTCCTGCCGTATTAACTGAATCAATTGCGGTGCTTGGTGACAATTCTGCTTTCTTTTCAACAAAATAATCATAATCGCCCAGATAATTCGTGATTTTTTGATCTGATAAATCAAGTATTCTGGTTGCGGTCCTGTTTATGAAATATCGATCATGCGAAACATAGAGCACTGTTCCTTCGTAGGCATTAAGTGCATCTTCGAGGATTTCTTTGGAGGTTATGTCCAAATGGTTGGTAGGTTCGTCCATTATCAGGAAATTTCCTTTGGACAGCATCAATTTGGCCAATAGGACACGTCCTTTTTCACCTCCGGATAAAGTACTTATCTTTTTGAATACATCATCGCCGGTAAATAAGAAAGCTGCCAATACATTACGAACCTCAGTATTGTTCATGGTCGGGTGATCATCCTGCAGCTCTTCAAATAACGTTTTTTCTTCGTGGAGTTCCTGATGTTCCTGATCAAAATATCCGATTTCAACGTTTGTTCCCAAAGTGATTTGACCTGCGTCGGCATCTAACAGACCGTTTATTATTTTAAGAATTGTTGATTTACCGGTGCCGTTATCACCGACCAATGCAACGACTTCGCCTCTTTTGATTTCAAAAGATATATTTTGGAAGAGAAGATTATAGTCAAATGATTTTTTTAGGTTACTTACGCTCAATACATCATTTCCGGAAGAAATATTGGGCATTAATGTGATGTTCATGGCATCATTCAATTCTGCCGGTTTTTCAACGCGGACAATTTTGTTCAAAGCTTTTTGTCTTGATTCTGCACGCTTTATGGATTTTTCTCTGTTAAACTGACGAAGTTTCGCAATAACGGCTTCCTGATGAGCGATTTCACTTTGATTTTTATAGTAAAGACGCATTTGCTCATTACGCAAAGCTTCTTTTTTTACAGCAAATTCGGAATAATTGCCTTTATACTCAAGGGACTTTGTGTTTTCGATTTCGATTACTTTATTTACTACTTTGTCCAAAAAATATCTGTCGTGCGAAACAACCAGTAAAGCGCCTTTATAGTTCAAAAGATAGTTTTCCAAAAATGATATGGCGTTCAAATCGAGGTGGTTGGTCGGCTCGTCCAAAATAATCAAATCGGGATTTTGTATAAGGACTCTGGACAGGGCAACACGAGTTTTTTGACCGCCGGATAGAGTATTTATAGGCTTGTTGATATCGGAATCTATAAAGCCCAAACCGTTAATAATTCCTTGAATTTCGCTTCTGAAAGTCAATCCACCCAAGACTTCGAAGGTGTGAGATAACTTATTATAAGAATCCATCAATGCGGTTAATTCGTCTTCGGTGCATTCTGACATTTGTTCTTCCATTTTACGAAGACGATTTTCCATATCAATTAATTCTTTTTTTGATAACAATAATTCTTCGTAGATATTGTTGTCGGAATTTACAGTAGATTCCTGAGAAACATAACCGATTTTCAAGTCCTTCGAAAAGGTAACAGTGCCTTCGTCGGGAGAGATTTCGCCTGTCAGGATGCGCAAAAGAGTGGTTTTTCCTGAACCGTTAACACCGATCAGCGCTGCTTTATCATTATCTTCGAGATGAAAAGAAATTTCACTAAGTATTAATTTTTCATTAAATGATTTCGATATATTATGTGCGTTTAAAATCATGTAGAACTCCTAATCTAAGCAATATTGACATTGTATCTCATGTAAGGATTGCACGCAATGTTTTTGCGCTGACACTATATTGCGTTAAATTGATGAAATTTTTACCTTTTTAATTTTTTTCTGCAATATAGTTTTATCTGAAAATGTGATATTGTATAATAATAATTGCTAATTGATTTAGGGAATTCTCAGTTAGAGGTATCGGTATGCGAACAAAATTATTGATTGTTGACGATGTTGAAATCAACAGAGAAATCTTAACCGACATTTTTGAAAATGATTTTGATATCATTGAAGCAGATAACGGTGAGGATGCGATTAATATTATTGATTCACAAAAGAAGGACCTGGTTGCGGTTCTTCTGGATATTTTTATGCCGAAAGTAAACGGCATTGATGTTTTGCGTCACATGGGAAGAATCGGAGTTATTTCGGATATTCCGGTGTTGATGATTACCACAGACGATTCTTCGGAGTCGGAAAATATATGTCTAAAAATCGGAGCTACCGATTTCGTAAGAAAGCCTTTCAGTTCTTCTTTGGTAAAGACCAGAGTTTGGAATGCTGTTAATCTATATTCTTATAAGAATCACCTGGAAGAAAAGGTGAGAGTTCAGACAGAGAAACTCAGAGCTACAAATCATAATATTGTTTCACTTTTGGGAAACCTGGTTGAAAGCAGAAACCTTGAGTCCGGCGAGCATGTTCAAAGAGTATCGAAGTATACATATCATTTGGCTTTGAAAATGATGGAATTATATTCGGAGTATGGTTTGACGGTTGATAAAATTGATATTATTAAGGACGCAGCCGCACTTCATGATGTAGGTAAAATCTCTATTTCCGATACTATTTTATTAAAGCCCGGCAAACTTACGGACGAAGAGTTTGAAATCATGAAAACGCATACGTCTTTAGGGGCTGATTACATAAAAAACGTTAAAGGCGTTTGGGATGATGATTATTCTGCCACCTGTTACGATATAGCCAGATATCATCATGAAAGATGGGACGGAAGAGGTTATCCCGAGCATTTGAAAGGTGATGATATTCCTATTTCCGCTCAACTTGTCTCTATTGCTGATGTTTATGATGCACTCATTTCCGAGCGATGCTACAAGAAAGCTTTTTCAAAAGAAAAAGCATATGACATGATAATGAACGGAGAGTGTGGTAATTTTTCTCCTAAACTTTTGGAATGCTTTAAAGAATGTTTTCCTTTCGGGGAAGTGTTAACGGAGGTTAATGTATGACCATAACTGAGTTCTATGAAAAAGTTGGCGGAGATTATAATGAAGTAATCGGCAGATTGCTTAAGGATGAACGCATATACAAATATTTGAATAAGTTTGTGGGTGGTGATGATTACAATACACTTAAGAAACTTTGTGATGATCAAAACTGGGAAGAAGCTTTCAGGTGTGTTCATTCACTTAAAGGTATGTGCCTGAATCTTGGTATTTCCAAGTTGGCAGCTTCATCAAGCGCTCTTTGCGAAGAGTTAAGGCATGGAGCGCCCAACTGCGACATTTCAGGAATGCTTGAAGAGGTTAAAAATGATTACGAGGTTGCAGTTTCATCCATCAAAGAAATTGATAATTTAGCGTAAATATATAATTTTATATTTTGTTTATTTAAGGAGTCTCATTTGAGGCTCCTTTTTTCTATAGATACGGCCTGCGAATTTGGTATTACTTTGCTCACACGTCCTCAACTGCACTTTTGACTAAGAAACTCGCATCTTCGTTTGCGTTCGGCCGGTTCAATTGGCAATCCGTTGCCAAATTGAACCTAAAAAATCCATCCGGGATTTTTTGCCTACAGTTAGTCGAGTTTCTAAGTCAAAAGCACAATTTCGTCCTATCGATTCGCAAACCAACACCGAATTCTCCGGTCTCGGTTATCTATAAGCTATCGATAGTGTAAGTGGAGTAAGCATATATGCAGTTTGCGTTCCTTGCGGAGTAAAATTGAGTTTTCTTAATGCTTCCTAAATATTCAGCGAATTTCGGCATGGATGCCGAAATAGGAGCAATGGTCCCCGAAGGGGACCCAGTTACACGGATGTCGGGTGCGACGTTCGCGTCCGTTTCCATAGACTTGAGGAAGCATTTAGAAAACACATTTTACGCAGAGTAGGAAGCAAACTGTATATATGATTACGGAACGTATTCTTTGTATAAAATACAGTGTGAGCAAAGTAATATCGAAGACGGAGGCCGAACTGGTGCCATACGAAGCAAACTGTATATATGCTTACGCAACGTATGACTTCAATGGACGTGTGAGCAAAGTAATACCGAAGGCGCAGGCCGTATAATATATTACGCAACGAAAGACTGCAACAAAAAAGCTCCCCGGGGGGAGCTGATTTTTTAAAAGAGATGCTTTACCAAGTATTGGTAGATTTCCTGATTTTTTTTGTTCCAATTATCGCAAATTGAGGCCGCGGTTTCTTCAATCGGCACTGACATTGTCATGTCGAGTATGTTGATACCGTGGTCTTTTGCTACCAGGTGAGCTTCATATTCACCGCTGGTTCCTTTGTAATACTCGGAAATAATTGAGACTTCATTTCTCATTTTTATGGAATTCTTTTTGAAAAATGCATCAATTTCTTCTTTGATTTCGGGATTGATGTCACCTTCGAAAAAAGATATGGCATCATGACCTTCTTTGGTAAGCTTCAGATGCGTTCTGTTTCTGTATGATTGGGCCGTAACGAATTTCGAATCCAATAATTCTCCGATGACGGTCTGTAAGGTCATAAAATTAGTGTATTCCTTTTCAAGTATGAAATCTCCGATTTGAGCTTTCGTCAGAGGAAAATCAACTCTATCCAGCATGTAAAGAACTATTAATTTGTATAAAGTTAATGCGTCTTTCATGATGTCTGTTCTTTCTTGGAATTGAGCTTCTTAATGATACGGGGAAGCTCAACAATCTTTTTGACCACTATAGACAATACAACTGTTATTATTACTTCGACTACGAATAGAATCAATACATCGAAATTTGAAAAAGGCTTTCCGACGATGGCGCGGGTGCAATACATAATAACTATGTGATGCAACAGAAAATACTCATAAGAGTAGGAACCAAGCGTACTTACGAATTTCATAACACGCGGTATCTTAACCAGTATTGCTTCGGAACCTACAAATATGCAGAACATCATAAGCGCCTGTATATCTATTCTGAGACAGTAGTTGATGGGTAACTTGTAAGGGAAGAATATTGAGAAGAGTATTCCCACAAGAGACACCCATATTGACCACTTCGGTAAATCTTCAATAATCAAAACGAGGAACATTCCCAGCACGAAATCATATATTTTGATTAAGAAATTCATATAGCCGGGAACTACGCCCGAAAGCGGATAGTATTTGTAAAGGAACAGAACGGCTATATAGTAAACCGTTGCTATTATGATGGTTAAATACTTATTCTTGAGCAGACATTTTCTGATAAACGGAAATACGAGGTAACACAGCATTAAGCACCCAAGGAACCATTCGCCAACACCAAGGGAGAAGGTAGGGATAATGCCGTGAACAGCTACGTAAGCATCAGAACCGAGTAAGGTAAAGATTAGTGTCCACCATTGAGGGAAAGGCTTGAAAATATCAAAGAAGTTGATTCTTTGAATAAGCGTAATAACTAAAAGATACATTATATACACTACGTAAAAAGGAATAACAATCTTGATAAAGCGCTTCTTGTAGAAGGAGGCAAGCTTTATTTCCTTATCCTTGGTCGAATACATTAATCCGCCGCCCGAAATCATGAAAAATAGAGCGACACCAACGACGCCGAAGAAAAAGTTCGGCGTTTCGTAGTACTTATTCAGAGAATCTGCCTGGCGGACGCCGTACTCGGAAAGCGTAACCAGCATATGATAGAAAACTATCGGGATAACACAAATGACCCTGATGAGGTCCATAAAATTATATCTTTTTTTCATAAACTACCTTTTAATGTGGGATTTTACTGCTTCGGCGACAACATCGGCAACCTGAGGATTAAATGCTTCAGGCATGATGTTTTCTTCATTCAATTCATCATCCGGAACAAGTGAAGCGATTGCTATGGCTGCAGCCATTTTCATCTCTTCGGTAATCTGAGGTGCTCTTCCTTCCAAAGCGCCTTTAAAGATTCCGGGGAAAGCTACTACGTTGTTAATCTGGTTCGGGAAATCCGAACGACCTGTTCCGACGATTCTGGCTCCGGCCTTTTTGGCCAAATCCGGCATTATTTCGGGGGTGGGGTTTGCCATGGCGAAAATAATGGGATCGGGATTCATGGATTTAACCATTTCCTCGGTTACTATATTGGGAGCGCTGACACCTATGAAGATGTCGGCACCCTTTAAGGCGTCGGCCATTGAACCGGTTTTGTTTTCAAGGTTGGTTACCTTTGTCATTTCTTTTTGCATCCAATTCAGGTTAGGAACATCTTTTGATACGATGCCTTTTGAATTGCATAAAATAATATTTTTGAAGCCGTAATTTAGCAACAGTTTGCAGATGGCTATTCCGGCAGCACCTGCTCCGGAGATAACTACTTTTAAGTCTTCGGGCTTTTTCTTTGTAATTTTCAATGAGTTGATTAATCCAGCCAAAACTACGATAGCGGTTCCGTGCTGATCATCATGAAAAACGGGGATATCCAAAGTTGCCTTTAATCTTTCCTCGATTTCAAAGCATCTGGGAGCAGAAATGTCTTCCAGATTGATACCGCCGAAAGAAGGTGCCAGGTATGTCACTGCTTTGATGATTTCTTCGGTATCCTGAGTATCAAGGCATATGGGGAAAGCATTTACTCCGCCGAATTCTTTAAAAAGAACTGCTTTGCCTTCCATGACCGGCATTGCGGCATGAGGACCGATATTTCCAAGGCCCAATACTGCGGAGCCGTCGGAAACTACGGCGATGGTGTTTGATTTTATGGTATATTTATATGCCAATTCTTTGTCTTTGGCGATTTCTCGGCAGGGTTCCGCTACGCCCGGAGTATATGCCAAAGAGAGATCTTCGCGTGATTTTACCGGAGCTTTTGCTTCAGTAGTGATTTTTCCTTTCCATTCTTCATGGAGTTTAAGTGCTTTCTCATTTACATTCATTGTCGTTTCCAATCGCTTTCTTTTTGTACTTTATGCTGTTATATGCCCTGATGTTTCCGGGAAGGGCGGTTTTATCATGCAGCTTTATTCTGAATAATGAATATGTTTCTACGTGCGAAACGTTAACAATTGTTTTTTGATTTACCAATATAAAGTGCTTGAAACCGGTAATTTGTCTGGCAAAATTCAACAAAGTCGAAAGAATGGGAACCATGGTTCCGTCTTTCAAATAGACGTTGATATATCGTCCCTTGGTTCTTATATATACAATGTCGTCTTCATAGACATAGTAAGTGTCTTTTTGATGTCTGAGTTCAATAGTCGGAATCCGATTGGATTCGATAATAACTGCTTTATCCAATATATCAGATAATTCACTTTTTAGGACAGGTTTGTTCAAAAAAAGAAGATTCGGCGGTAATTTATCCGTATCCTGCGGAGCCGAATCCATTATCACGACGGGAGCGGATACCCCTTCCAAAATGAGCGACATGGCGCAATCGATATTGCTTTTTTCGGTATCCTTTACGTCAATAAAAAACAAATCATATGATTTGCGCTTGGGAAAAAGTTCTTCGATAAGCCCAAAAGAATCGGTATAAAATACACCGGAGTCATTTTTTCGCTTATCACTTTCGCGTCCCAGAAGGCGCTCCAATTGCTTCCTGTCCGCGACATTGTCGTCGCATATCGCTATATGCATAACTATCCCTCGATTAATGCATTTTTAAATAGTGTGTATGTTTAGCGGCCCGAATTTTAAAAAGAGGACCAGAACAATCTGAAGTAAAATAATAAAAGGCATGCCCAGAGTAAATTTGCGATGCCTTGTTTTGTGACGGAACACATACATACCTACGTAGGAGCCTATGCTGCCGCCGATTATTGCGACAATAAAAAGGGTAGCTTCCGGAATCCGGAAGCTCCTCTTTTTTGCCTTTAATTTATCGATTCCCATTAGTACGAAACCGATAATATTTATTATTCCCAGGTACCCGAGAATAAATGTTATTACATCCAATTCAGCCATTATAATAACTTTTCGCCTCTGTCCATTTTCTTCATGGCACGAACCTTGGTTGAAAGACCGAAGAGATTAATGAAACCTTCGGCATCGCGGTGATTGTACAAATCGCCGGTTGTGAATGAAGCGATATCTTCATCATAAAGAGTATAAGGAGAAGTAGTGCCGGCCTTAATAATGTTGCCCTTGTAGAGTTTGAACTTAACTTCACCGGTAACATTTTCCTGTGTCTTTTCGATGAATGCCTGAACAGCTTCACGTAAAGGAGTAAACCACTTTCCTTCGTAAACTATCTGAGCAAAAAGGTTGCCCATATCAAGTTTAACCTTTGTTGTCTCACGATCAAGAATCAGTTCTTCGAGCTGCTGGTGAGCTTCGTAAAGAATGGTTCCGCCGGGTGTCTCGTAAACTCCGCGGCTCTTCATACCTACACAACGGTTTTCAACGATATCAACAATACCGATACCATGCTTTCCGCCGAGTTCATTAAGTGTACGAATAATATCAGATACTTTCATTTCCTTGCCGTTAACAGACTTGGGAACACCCTTTTCGAAAGTAATGGTAACGTATTCACCTTCGTCGGGAGCCTTTTCAGGTGTAACACCGAGAACAAGGAGATGATCATAGTTGGGTTCATTGGCAGGTGACTCGAGTTCAAGACCTTCATGAGAAATATGCCATATATTTCTGTCACGTGAATATGAATTGTCGGCACTGAAAGGAAGGTCGATTCCGTGAGCCTTGCAGTATTCGATTTCGGATTCTCTTGAATCCAGGGTCCACTTTTCGTTTCTCCAAGCAGCAATAATCTTAAGATCGGGAGCAAATGCTTTGATTCCGAGCTCAAATCTGATCTGGTCGTTTCCTTTTCCGGTAGCTCCGTGGCAAATTGCGCTGGCGCCTTCTTTTCTGGCGATTTCAACGAGCTTCTTTGCGATAAGAGGACGAGCCATTGAAGTTCCCAAAAGGTACTTATTTTCATATACTGCATGAGCCTGTACACAAGGTACGATGTAGTCATCACAGAATTCATCGGTAACATCAAGGATGTAAAGCTTTTCGGCACCGCAATACTTTGCTCTTGCTTCCAAACCGTCAAGTTCTTCTGCCTGACCGCAGTCGATACATACACAAATTACTTCGTAGTCGAAGTTTTCCTTTAACCAGGGAATGATAGCTGTAGTATCAAGTCCGCCGGAGTAAGCTAAAATTACTTTTTCTTTCATATCATTTAATCCTCCATAAAATAATCTTAAACACATGCTCAATAATACACTAATAAAATGCATAATGCAACACCTAATTTTGCATAAAAATGAGAAAATCGATAGAAATAATGCATAAAAATGAAATAAATATTGATAATTATTCACAAATGATGTATGATTATGCAAAATTGCAACTGCATATGTATTTATATTAAGGAAAGAGGATACGCTCTCGAGTATGATATTACCTTTCTCAGACGGCTGGTTATTAATAATTGAGGCTTCAGGAAACGGGTAATAGTTTTTTCTCCTACCGCTCCCACGTAAGACGCGCTAAGGAAATTGAATTACTCAAGGCGTTCGGACCGGCACATTTGTCGCAATCCATTGCTCCTATGTGCCCTAAGAATCCATCCAT
>JAZUFW010000061.1:0-10556 GCA_045640905.1 Lachnospiraceae bacterium | reverse complement strand
GGTAGAAATGCCATTTCGTGGGAAGAAAAATTTAAATATGATGTAGAATATGTAGAAAAGATAACTTTCCTCGGCGATATAAAAATAGTATTCAAATCTATCATCAAGGTATTTGATCGATCAGGAGTTGAATTAAATGCCCTTGAAGACTTCGATGTATACAGGCAAAAACAGGAAGCAAATGAATAACATGAACACACCTATAGTAGCATTAGGAAAATATAGAAATAACAACTTATATATCAAGCGCGATGATTTAATACCCTATTCTTTCGGTGGAAACAAAGCCAGAAAGGGACAACTATTTTTTGAGGAAATAGACAAAAGTGATTATACGCATGTAGTAACTTACGGAAGCAGCCATTCCAATCATTGCAGAATCGTCGCGAACATGGCTGCCGGGCGAAAACTGACTTGTATCATTATTAGTCCTGATGAAGTTTCTGATGATACATACAATTCAGCATTTATGAAATTGTTTAACGCGCAAATGATTGTCGTTCCGACAGCTGAAGTCAGCAAAACTATTGATAATACCTTGGAAAATATCCGGATTCAAGGCGGAAAACCTTTCTTTATTCCCGGCGGTGGACATGGGAATCTAGGAACTGAGGCCTATGTCAGATGTTATGAAGAAATTTGCGCATACGAAGCAAGTGAAAATACACATATGGATTATATTTTCTTTGCATCAGGTACAGGAACCACTCAAGCCGGTTTGGTATGCGGACAGATCATGCATAAAGATTCTCGAAAGATAGTAGGAATAAGCATAGCTCGCAAAAATCCCCGTGGTCGAAATGTTGTGTTGAGCAGTATAAAAGAATACTTGGGGAATGTAAGCGACGATGAAATAGATGAAAAGGCAATATTCGTCGATGACTATACCGAAGACGGATACGGAAAGCAGAATCAAGAAATCATGTGTCTCATAAAGGATATTATGATTCGATACGGAATCCCTCTGGACAGTACATACACAGGAAAAGCATTCCTAGGGATGCAAAAATATATTGAGTCCAATAACATATCAGGAAATAATATACTGTTTATTCATACAGGAGGTACCCCTCTGTTTTTTGATGACATGAAGAAACTTAAATAAAAACCACTTCTGCTATTTTTCTATAGTAATCGTATTGTACGGTATAGTGATTCCGGCCTTACGATATTCAGAAACAAGCCCCTTCCTGATATCCGAACATGCGATAAAATTATCATCCAATGTTTCGGTCCAAACTATCGTTTTTAATACTATTCCATTGGCAGACAGTTTGCTCGCGGTGATAACTGTGCTTTCATTATTAACTGTCTTGGGATTATCTATGCACAGTTTTTTGAAGATTTCAGTGGCTTTATCCACATCTGAATCATATCCTATCTCTACTTCGAGGAAATTACCGCATTTACCTGAATAATTGGCATTAATAATCACTGAATTATCCATTACGGAGTTCGGAATGATGGCATCCTGTCCGTCCAAAGTACGAATCACTGTATGTCTGATTGTAATATCGCTGATCATACCTTCCGCAACTACATTGCTTCCGTTTACGACTTTAACTTTATCATTCAGGTTATAGGCTTTGGAAAGCGACAGCGAAAAGCCGCTGATAACATTACCGAGGGCCTGCTGAGCCGCGAAAGTAGCTATTGCGATAATCAGCGCACTACTTGTTAACAGCGTTTTGCTGATGCCTTTCGTAGAATCAAACAACGACAAAATATAATATGCGCAAGCGGCTACCAATACAACATTCAATACACTTCGTATGAAGTTTATATATATCTTTGTCTTTTTCCTGCTCAGTTTATTAAAAATAAGATTTATTACAAAAAGGACCAACGCACAAAAGAGCACTCCTATGCCGGCCATAATCAGTTTATCCATCTGTCTCCCGCCTATACCAATAATCTGTTCAATTCGCTAAGTAAAAATTCCTTTGTCGGTACCGTAACAGCGTCAATTCCGCAATTTCTCGCACCTTGGGTATTTTCTTCTTTATCATCAAAGAAAATGCACTCCGAAGCATTTAATCCATACTTTGAAAGCAATGCCTCATATATTTGAGGGTCGGGCTTATTGGCGTGAACCATATATGAAACCATCATTCCGTCCAAGTCATTCATAAAGGCTTTACCCTCAGTATGAATTTTGAACATATACTCCGAATAATTTGAAAGAAGATATATTTTGTATCCTTTTTCTTTTAATTCATGAACCTTAATCCACACATCCGGCCTGTCTATAGGCAGCATATCCACCTTGGTAAAATATGTACGAATCGGTCCCGCATATTCATGATACTTGGTGCAAATCATATCCACCGTATCAAAATAAGGTCTGTTTTGAAGGTCCAGGTCCGCCCACAAGGAATCATTAAAAAGCCCGGGCTGTAAAACATATGCTTCATCATTCGGCACTCCGCTCTTAATCAAAGCACCTACCCAGTCATAATCGAATAAAACCTGTCCTACATCGAAAATAATATTTTTATACATAATAATACCTAATTCATATTCATCAGTGTGCCGTCAGGCGAAATAAACGTCCAAGTCGGCCACCAGATATCCATGTCCTCTTTAACATACGTCTGATTGGTCTTTTGTATCGTAGGGCGAACGGCAATTCTGTCCGGATGTTCGTTCAATCTGGCTCCCCAGAATGAAAAGGTGGAGTTAGCGCAGATATTATGATGGCACTTGGTCATCAGATAAATATCATAGCAGGATTGATCTCCCTGATTAACGCTGAGCGCTTCTCCTGAAACACCGTACTTTTCCTTAATCTGATTTATAAACTCATTGGCATACTCGGTATCATCCGAAAAGACGTAAAAATACGCATTCCCGCTCGTTTTGTCAAGAATATACCTGACAGCTCTGTCATAATATTCATCCGTGCTGATACCACCAAAGATGGCCTGATTTTCGGGATCCAGATAATCGCCTCTTCGTAAGTGCACCGAAACCGAATTATTATCCATTTTGTCGGCTATCAATTGACATTCTTTCGGAATATCGGTAAAAGCAAATTCCGCTTTAAGCAGCGGAACAACATCCCGATAATAATACTCATTTGAATAAAACCCGCTAAGATACATATCCTTATGTTCCAGCAGATTCGGATCATACATGGTATTTTCATGATACCATTTGACGCTTTGAGGATTCAGTTTTCTGCGCAGTTTTCCAAAAAAGCTTCTGCCTCCTATAAGGGCCGTTACTTCCTCGGTTGATGCCGTATCATAATGAACCCCTTCAAAGCGATCAAGTTCAATAACACGTTTGGCCAAAACCCTACTCTGGTTTTTAGTATCATACCAGGATGTATCGATTTTGGCCTCAGTTCCCATCTCTATGAATTTGCGATAAAGGGCGTACTGTTGCATCTGATTGCCCAGTCCGCCCATCAATTGAATAATAATCATATTTTCATTCCGTCTGTTTACGGAAGAGGAGGCTCCGTTTTGAGAATATTCCTCTTAATATATCCGCTAAGCATATCGGCGTAAACCTGTCTGCCGTGTTCCGTTAAATGTACACCGTCCTCCAAGCACTCGCTTGCGGAATATATGTTGATTCCGTTATCTTCCAGTGTCGAGAACGCCCACAAATCGCCTTCATTTTTAGCATCAAGAACGCAATCAATCTTTCCCATATAATCATATGGTGTAAGGCCTAACTTGTTACGCATCACGTAGGTATTTCCCAAATACCCTTCCGTAGCGGAATACATCTCAATATAGGAAGGTTTGCAAAGGACTATCTGTGCATCCGGAGCGATTTTTCTACATGAATACACTATAGACTGAATCGCGCCCTGATATGACTTTACATCATTCAGGTTATCCATGTTATCCATAGGTTTACTGTTAAAGAAATCATTAAGTCCATACTCTACTACGAAAATATCCGTATCGGCAAATTTATCCATATTGTCACGGATAATCTGAACTGCAGTATAATCCTGCGTAAGTCCCGAACCGTCAATTTCTCCGGCCAAGTAATGTGCAAGGCCGCATCCGGAGGTTGAATTCCAGTTATCGAGTCCCGTATTTTCATCAACCGCTATGGACGCTGACAATCCGCCGATAGCCAAATTAATAACATTGGCATCAAGCTTCTGTCCTACCAATGCAGGAACTGCCGTTCCGTCCTCCCTGTGGAAATCAAAAATACTGTCTCCGAGGAAAACTACTTGAAGTTTATCTTCATCCGTAAACTCAATTGTTTCCTCGCCTTTTGACTCCGGAGCTTCGGGAATCACGGCATCATCCAGCGTACCGTTTGCTTCAAATTTATCTTCCGCAATTGTTTTGCTGAGATTTTGCTGCTCGAGTGCGGTTGTTTCCGAAGTCAAAGCATCCTTTATTACATTACTCAATTCATCAGTATCAATTTTATCAAGCGTCACTTCTTTAATTTCATCGTTCACAGAAACGGTTTCTTTTGAATCCTTGTTTGCCAGAAGCATTCCAAAGAACACGCCGCCTGCTATCACGGCTATAACTCCTATTAATGCAAAGATGCAAAGAAGTATCATTATAACCTTCTGTGACTGTCTGTTTTCATTTTTCATATTTATTCATATCTCCTCAAATCTGTATTTGCTGTTTTAACCATAATACAGTCACTATCAGCAAAAAACAGATAAAAAATTATTAAGATTTTCTTAATCTACTTCGGCTCCCTCTTCTTTCTCCTCAGTTTCATGGTATTCCTGCTCTGTATTAACAGACCAGATGGCATCCTTATTCGTCGAGCCCGAAATAATGGCTTTAACAGTTTCAAACGAAGTAACCATACTGTGATCGATATTGTTGTAACGATGCTGTCCGTTACGTCCTACACAGTATAAGTTATCGATAGATTTAAGATATTCAACCAGAGTATCCATCTCATCATATGTATCAAAGTATGCAGGGTATGCCTTCTTTACCTTTTCCATATGGAAATCCAAAACCTCATCCTTTGAATCAATGAGGCCGAGCTTAACCATTTCTTCGATTCCGAGATCGGCAAATTCGCGTTCACTCATCTGCCAATATTCATCGCCTTCGTTAACGAAGTACTCAAGGCCCACCCAAACTGTATTTTCAATATCCCTAATCATATAAGGAGACCAGTTATTGTATATCTGGAATCGTCCGAGCTTTACTTTGCGGTCCTGAACGTACACCCAGCAATCGGGTACTATGTTCTGAATGGTCTTTATCGATGTCAAATTCTTTAATTTAAGTTTCGGAACGAGAACCCCCAAGGTCATATAATCTCTGTAAGGAAGACCTTTGGCTATTCTGGCTTCATTTTCGGGAACATCATTCATTCCCGCTACCAAATCCTTGACGGGCATTGACGAAATCACGAAATCAACTTCAACCGTCTTTTCCGTGCCGTCTATCGGTTCATATGTTCCGTCTTCAAGCTGCTTTGTATCTACATAGGAAATGGAAGTTATGACATTGCTGTCATTTTTAGTAATCTTCGTAACCTTTGCTTTCTTGATAATCTTTCCGCCCAGTTTTTCAACTTCCGATGCCGTAACATCCCACAATTCACCGGGTCCGAGTTTGGGATACTTGAACTGTTCAATTAAGGATGTGTTGACTTTTCTGTTTTTAACTTTAAATAACTTTCCAAAAAAGTCCTTAATAATTCCGAATATCGAAAGTCCCTTGGTTCTCTGGGCTCCCCAGGAAGCATCAATCTCAGAAGGATGACGTCCCCAGAGGTTTTCGGTATAGTATTCAAAAAACATCGAATAAAGCTTTCGTCCGAACGAATTTACATAGAAATTCTCAAGATTCGTTTCGGGCAGTTTATGAAATACCGATGCCAAATAACTAAAGCCTACTTTAAGTGTCGTCCACAAGCCGAAGTTCTTAAATGTTTCGGGTTTTAAAGAAATCGGATAATCATAGAATTTATCATTAAAGAGAATTCTTGACACACGATGTCTCGTAAGCATGACTCTGTCTTCCTTTTCGGGATCCGGGCCACCCTCACTAACGGGCATCGGACGATTAAGAACGATATCATCGTATGTGGGATGTCCCTGCATGGGCAGCATCTGATCCCACCACGCGTTTACCTCAGGAATTTTGCTGAAGAATCTGTGGCCACCCATATCCATACGGTTTCCGTTATAATTCACTGTTTTCGAAATTCCGCCGAAGCTTTCCGTTTCTTCAAAAACAGTTACCTCTATGTCTTCGCCTTTTGTAAGTAATTCATAGGCTGCTGTCAGTCCTGCGGGACCGGCGCCTATAATAATCGCTTTTTTGCTCATAAGAACCTCTTATTTTCTTCTTAATGATTGTCTGGCACCGTGCATGGCGCGTCCGTTAAGTACATCATCAACAGCATCCATACGCAATCCTGCGTCTATGAAATCGCAGTATTTACAGAAAGGATAGTTGGCACGTGACTCTTTGATAGCCTCACGGATGGTACGATACTCTTCGGAATTCCAGGCTTCCTTAACCGGCGTGGTATTTAAATCAGCCAGAGTGGTTGCTTCGAAATTATCACAGCAACAAATACCCATTCTGCCATCGGGGAAAATAAACACATCCGTATACGGCATCAGGCAGGTTTCATTAACAACCTTCTGAGTATTTTTCTTGTTGGGTGCGGAACCTGCACGGTTGGTCAATACAGCCTTTGCATATCTCATCTGGAAAAGAAGCTCGACATTTTCAAATTCATCCTGATGAGCCATGGCATAATCGTATATTTCCTGTACATTCGGATGAAGCTTCATATCCTCACAATAATTATTGATAATAAGCTGATCAACGTACGGAATTACGGACTTTACTTTGTCTATATCAAGTAACAGGCCATTGGTTGACATGAAAATAAAGCAATCCGGAAGTTTTTTCCTGCAGTATTTATGAAATTCAACTATTCTGGTATCCAGCCAGGGTTCATTATTTCCGTAAAGCGTCAGGTGACCTTTATATCCCCAGTCGGCGAGCTGATCAATTATGTTATAAAAAAGCCCATCATCCATTCTGCAGTAGGGACGCTTTTCCGCGTACTTATTGGCTGTACAGAAAGCGCAGTCCGAATTACATCTGTTTATTGTTTCGATATTAAAAATCAAAGGCTGGGGAGCCTCGTCCTTACTCATAAAGAAATCAATATACTGCTTTTGAAGCTTTCTTCTCGTTGCAAACTGCAATTTCAAATAACTGTTGGCAGAAAGCGAAGGAACTATCTTTTGAAGATTCCATCCTATCACTCCGCCGAAATTATGGTACTTTACTGACATAAACTCTTTCTCCTAAATCTATTTCGTCTTTACCGAATTCAATTCATAAAACTGCGCCACAAAGCTATTTTCCCAGTCGCTTTCATCCGGTTTAATCTTTGAAAAATACAAAATACCCGGTTCTACCGACAGGTTCTGGAGTTCAACATCCGCGCCCTTATTTGCACGCATAGTTTCTTCCCACGCTTTTTGTTCGCTGTGGTACGTAGCGGCATTTCCGTTAAGCAAATCCGTAGCGGCCGATGAATATGAATACGTATCGGGCTCGGGAATAACGTCAAGCACAGAGCCTGCAAAAAGAACTGCCACGCATATAATAACAGGCCAAAAAGCCACTCTTTCTATTTTAATATTTGCACGCTTTATTGTCCACCCCGTGACATAGAACACGCTGAGCATGAGAACCAAAATGTGCACAAAATAAGTAACTGCATTTATTCTGCCCGCTGCGATGTTTCCGACGGCAAAATACGCAGGCGTAAACATTGCAGACGTCAGTCCGTATCCGAACAAAACCACAATGGCAGGATACTTAAAGTCAAATTCAAAATCCTTAATTGCTACTGCAAATAAGGGGATAAGCAGTATCATTCCGACCACAACGGCCCAGGTGGTCCAACTGCTGTAGCAGGTGGAAAGCCCCTGATGGAGTGACACCAAAATAGCCTTAATCGGATTCATTCCGCTGGTTTGTTCCGTACGGATAAAGTTGCCGGGCGAAAAAACGTTAAGTAAAAATCCCAGGAACCCGAAAACGAGCGGAACAAGTAGCGGGTTTAATTCCTTAAGTTTTTTGTTAATTCCGAACAGGAAAATAACAGTAATCAGAATAAGCACCATATTGAGCGCGCTCATTTGATTTCCGCCGCCTGCCAAAAATCCCAAAACGCACGCAAGAACCGCTTTCGGAGCAATCTTCTTTCCGTCACGAGTGTCATAAAACATCTGTATCATTAATCCCAGATAGATAAATCCCAATGCTTCAATGAAAACGAAGTTCATGGCTCCCGCATACCAGTAAAACGCTTCGGAACGGGCATAGGAAGGAAGCATCTGAACAGACATAAATGCCGTAATCATGGCTATCGAATTGGCTATATGTTTGTCAGCTTTAACTATCTTAATAAAAATTTGGCGAACCAGGAAAATCACGCTGAAAGAAAAGGTTCCCAAAATAAGCGGACAGGTAATCCAATACAGATCAAAGCTGAACGCCACGGGTGGAAGTGCCATAAAAAAGCATCCCACGAAATTGCCTTCCCAATGAAAATAATAATCCCATGTATGCTTAAGCGCCGCGCCGAGAGCAGCAAAGATGCTGCCGGTACTTTCAAACGCCCTGTGAGCTTCAAGTCCTATTGCATAATCATCGGCGGCCGGACAATTGTAAAATCCGATTACAATGAGCGGAATGAGCGAACAAATAAACACTGTCGTCGTTACTATGCTAATCTTTTTAGGATTAAGATATTTCATAAAAACCTCTTAGTTACGTGATTTGCATTTCTTCGAAATGCGCACTTTTTCACAAACAACATTCTACCAAAAACGACTGTTCTGTTCAAGGGTAGCCAAATATGATAAAATCTATGTGTTTATTGGTTTTTAGGAGTTAGTAAAGTGAGAATAAAACGTACTTTATACAATATAATCGTGGCTATCGGTTCATACGCACTGATTGCCGTGGTCGCAGTTATTCTGCGTAAGTTCTTTTTGCAATATCTGCCCACGGAGTACTTGGGATACGAAGGTCTGTTCAGCGACCTTTTTGCTATTTTATCGATAGCCGATCTCGGTATACACAGCATAATCTTATATAAAATGTATCCGGCCATCGAAAGCGGTGACGAAGCATTGATTTCGAAGCTTATGAGCGTTTATAAGCTTCTCTACCGCATTGTGGGAACCGGGATAGCCGCTGTCGGACTTCTCCTTATTCCCTTTTTACATTTCATAATCAAAGATAACACCCTTGAGTGGTCCTATGTATACATGGTGTATATCCTGCAGCTCGTTGTAGCGTTGTGTGCATATTTCCTCGCATATAAGCGTGTAATGTTCGTAGCCACCATGCGCGAATCGGAGGCTACCAAAATCGAGACGGCCTGCACACTCAGCTCGCACCTGATAAAAATAGCCGTCATTTTGCTGACCAAAAACTACATTGCGTATCTGCTCGTCGGCGTGGCCAATAACATCATCTCCAACGCTCTCATTGCCAAAAGCGTTAACAAGCAGTATCCGTACGTTGCCAAAAGTACCAAAATAACTCGTCAGGATATCCAAGAACTGGGCATCGGCCATGATCTCGGCAATAACTTTATTCAAAAAATCTGTACAGCTATATACGGCGGTACAGACGGCATCTTGATATCGGCCTTAATCGGAATTAAGGCAGTAGGTCTATTAACCAACTATTCGCTGATTACCGGATATGTAACCACTTTAGCCGGCAAGCTGTTAAGTCCGTTCCAGGTTTCAATAGGTAACTTCGTTCATTCAAAGGATGAAAATGATATATCCCGCAAAAACGAGATGTTCCATATGTTTGACAGAATGAGTTTCTTTATCGCTTCATTCATTTCTGTTTCGTTCTTTGTGCTCTTTAATCCATTTATAGAGTTCGTTTTCGGTGCAGAATTTTTACTCGGTTCGCTGTATGTCCTCTTCTTTTCCGTTAATCAGTACATTGCGTATAATCACAAGTTTTTGTATTTTTACCGAAGTGCTTTCGGCAAATTCGAATTGGATAAATGGTATACGGCACTTGCAGCGGTATTGAACATAGCCCTGTCAATAATTCTTTCAAAGCCGCTCGGCATAGCCGGAATAATGCTCGGAACCGTAATCGGTCATATGGGATTCTGGGTAGGCAGAGTGTTGGTCGTATATAAAGAATATATGACAGAATCGTCACTTATTTACATTCGTAACCAAATAGTCAATTTATTGCTCTGGGCACTTGAAATGGGATTAACTTATTATCTGTCGACATTTTTGCCCATCTCATTACTTGGAATAGCAGGAAGAATCGGTTTGGTCCTCATTATCCCGAATGCGATTAATTTCCTGGTATTTTTGCCCACACGCTCCATGAAAATGATATTCGAATATATTAAAAAGTCCAAAAAGACCATACTAAAATGAGTGAGTTGATTAATAATTTAAAGCCATCCAAATTTAAAACTCTTTTTTCGTTGGGAGCAGCCCTTTTTACATCATTTTTGCAGGTCTTGGGGCTATATCTTAACGACAATTCCGAAGCAGTCGTGATACG
>JAZUFW010000060.1:0-53503 GCA_045640905.1 Lachnospiraceae bacterium | reverse complement strand
ATTATGTATAATCATATTTATGAAAAAAGAACAGATAATTAAGACAAATGTAATGCGAATACTTGAGCAAAAGAAAATACCGTACAAAGCCTATACTTATGAAGGAGACGGCACGTTGACGGGGGTGGAGGTTGCCGCCCTGACAGGACAAAATCCCAAGCAGGTATTCAAAACTTTGGTTACGATAGGTGCTTCAAAAAATAACTATGTATTTGTGATACCCGTCGAAGAAGAATTGAATCTCAAAAAGGCAGCAGCTGCGGTGGGCGAAAAGAATATAGAAATGCTAAAGTCAAAGGACCTGCTTGGCCTTACGGGATACATTCACGGAGGGTGCTCGCCAATCGGAATGAAAAAACTCTTTACGACCGTGATACATGAAAGTGCGGCTGATTTTGAGAGTATTATCTTCAGTGCCGGAAAAATAGGTTTTCAGGTGGAAGTATCCGTGACTGATCTTAAATCAATAGTTCCGCTTACCTTGGAAAATGTGACAGGGTAAAAGTAGGGAAGCTGGAACCTATTCAAAGTTTTTCTCTCTTGACATTCGCAATCACGCGGCTGCGCCGCTTAAAGCTATGCTAAGCATAGCAGATTGCTCATGTGAAGAGAGTTCCTGCTTCGCAGAAAATTTCAAAAAGGACACACCACACCCTTCGTGTAAACACGAGGATGCGGTGTGTCCTTTTTGAAAACCTTTGAATAGTAACATCACCTTGACACGAAAACGTTTTCCGAATATACTTAACTTGATTTTGGGAGGTGTGCTATGGATAGAGCGTGTGGTGTTTTACTACCGATTTTCAGTTTGCCGAGCAAGTACGGAATCGGTTGCTTTTCAAAGGAAGCATATGAATTTGTGGATTTTCTGGCTGAAGCGAAGCAGACATATTGGCAGATATTGCCTGTGGGACCGACAAGTTACGGAGACTCGCCGTATCAGGCATTTTCTACATTCGCCGGCAATCCGTATTTTATAGATTTGGAAGAACTAATTAAATTGAAATGGATCACGAAAAAAGATTGTGATTCCGTTGACTGGGGCGAGACAGACTGCTCAAACGGGTCAGACTACGTCAATTACGAAGTTCAGTACAAGAACAGATTCAAAATTCTGAAAAAGGCTTATAAGAAGAGTAATATATCCGAAGACAAGGATTTCAAACAGTTTGTAAAAAAGAATTCCGGCTGGCTTGTTAATTATGCATCGTACATGGCCATAAAGGATGCCCATAAATCCGTGAGCTACCTTGAATGGGAAGAAGATTTGCGTCTTCGTAAAAAAGAAGCTTTGGATGAGTGGACGAAAAAGTGCAGCGACGACATAGTTTTTTATGAATTCCTGCAGTATTTGTTTTTCACGCAGTGGCGAAAACTTAAAAAATACGCCAATGATAAAGGAATAAAAATAGTCGGGGATATTCCGATTTACGTATCTTTGGACAGTGCCGATACTTGGGCCAATCCAAAACTGTTCCAGTTGGATGAAAAGGGATATCCGCTTCGCGTGGCAGGATGCCCGCCCGATTGCTTTTCGGAGGACGGACAGCTCTGGGGCAACCCGCTGTATGATTGGGAATATAACAAAAAGACCGGATATAAATGGTGGATAGAACGCTTTAAGAGCTGCTTTGAAATGTATGATATAGTCAGAGTGGACCATTTCAGAGGATTTGATGCGTATTACAGCATTCCTTACGGGGACAAAAATGCCAGAAGAGGAAAATGGGTTAAAGGTCCCGGCTATGATTTGTTCAAAGCTGTTAAAGAAAGTTTGGGAGAACGTGAAGTAATAGCGGAAGACTTGGGATTCATTACTCCTTCGGTTCACAGACTGATTAAAAAATGCGGCTATCCGGGAATGAAGATTATGCTTTACGGATTTGAAACCAACTGTGTTTCCGAGCATGCTCCGTTTACGTATGACAAGAATTGCGTTGTATATACGGGAACTCATGACAACGATACCATTACCACGTGGTTTAATGAGTGCATATCAAAAGAAGAGCGTGAATACATCCGTAAGTATATGAACTTCAAGGGAAATAAAGAGGTTTCTTGGCAGTATATACGCTGCGGAATGAGTTCGGTTGCGGATACGGCCATTTTCCCGATACAGGATTATCTGTGCCTTGGACGTGAGGCAAAGATTAATTCTCCTTCAACGCTGGGAGATAATTGGAAGTGGAGACTTATCCCGGGAAAATTGACGAAAGAACTTGCAGAGCGCATGGCGGAAATGGCGACGGTATATCATCGTGTTCCGAGCGCAAAACCTATCGGAAAATCAAAATTTTAAGATGAGCGAATTTAGATAATTGTTAAATCGCTGCGGATAGTGTAAAATGAAATGGTCGTGCTTTGGCGCGACCATTTGTTTTAGTTAATTTCAGGGAGAGAAAAGGAGTTAGTTGTGGGAGTAACAGAATTTTTGGAACAAGTTGACGGCTATGTTTGGGGAGTATGGCTAATCGTGGTTATTTTGGCGGTTGGTATTTTGCTTACGGTCAGATCGAGAGGCATTCAATTCCGCAAGCTTATCACAGCCTTCAAGTACATTTTTGAAAACGATTCATCGGGAAAACATGGTGAAGTATCCTCTTTCGGTGCTTTATGTACAGCATTGAGTGCAACAATCGGAACAGGAAATATCGTCGGAGTAGCAACCGCTATTTGCGCGGGCGGCCCCGGAGCACTGTTTTGGATGTGGGTTGCAGCCTTGCTCGGTACGGCTACAAAGTATGCAGAATGTCTGTTGGCAACCAAATACAGAGTAGTTGCCGAAGACGGACACATTCTCGGCGGACCCTTCTACTACATTGAAAAGGGAATGGGCGAAAAGTGGAAATGGCTCGCAAAGGCATTTGCAATTTTCGGAGTAATCGCAGGTGTCTGCGGTATCGGAACCATTACACAGATTAACGGTATTACCAGTGCGGTTGAGAACTTTGTTGATCCTCAAAGAGTACATACAGTTTCTTTGTTTGGCGGAAACTACACTTGGGCCGTAGTTATTTCAGGTATTCTCGTTACTGTTTGTGTAGCTTTGGTAGTAATCGGCGGAATCAAGCGTATTACAAAGGTATCTGAATTTGTAGTACCTTTTATGGCTATATTGTATGTTCTTGCTGCCATTACCATTTTGGTATGCAATGCCGGAGCAATTCCCGCAGCATTCGTAGAAATCATTCAGAGTGCCTTCGGACTTCGTGCGGCAGCAGGCGGTGCGTTGGGTGCTGTTATTGTAGCTGCCCAAAAGGGTATTGCCAGAGGTATTTTCTCAAATGAAGCCGGCTTGGGTTCTGCTCCTATAGCAGCCGCAGCCGCTAAAATAGATGCACCTGCTAAACAGGGACTTATCTCAATGACTGGTACTGTAATCGATACATTGATTATCTGTACAATGACAGGTCTTTCAATTGTCATTACAGGTGCTCACAGCGCGGCAGCTGAAATGGGACTTGAAGGTGCACAGGTTACAGACTATGCATTCCGTAACGGCCTTCCGTTCCCCGGCAGAGTTTCTTCATTCATTTTGATGATTTGCCTTGCATTCTTTGCATTTACAACTATTCTCGGTTGGGATTACTATTCCGAGAGATGTCTTGAATACCTTGTCAGCGGAAAAATGCTGGTAGTAAGGATTTACAGATGGATTTACATTTTGGCTGTATTCATCGGACCTTTCCTTACTGTTTCTGCTGTTTGGACTATCGCAGACATATTTAACGGCTTGATGGCATTACCGAACCTGATAGCACTGGTTGCATTAAGCGGTGTGGTTGCTGCCGAAACCAAGTTGTATATTGACTTTTTGAAGAAAGAAAAGCAAAAGAAAAATTAGTAAATCAATACATTCGGCTGTGCCAAAATTGTGGCACAGCCGTTTTTTTTGTGCTATAATTTATCAGTTAAATTATGCTTAAAATTGGGAGATGTGATTTATGGCAAACATTATTTCTGATGAAACAATAGAATATGTCGGAATTCTGGCCAAGTTGGAATTGGATGAACAACAAAAAGAATCGGCTAAAAAGGATATGGGAAGAATGCTCGATTACATCGATAAACTCGGTGAACTTAATACGGACGGCATTGAACCCATGAGCCATGTTTTTCCGATACAGAATGTATGGCGCGAGGATGAAGTGACTAATTCGGATGACAGAGAAAACATTATTAGCAACGCCCCCGGAACCAAAGACGGTATGTTTGAAGTTCCCAAGACTTTTGAATAAATATAAACGATATAAAGGATTGGTAAAATGAGTATTTTGGATTACACGGCCGTTTCTTTGGGACAGGCCATTAAAGACAAGAAAGTAACTGTCGTTGAAGCCACAAAGGCTGCATTGGAGCAGATTAAGGCTATGGAACCTACAGTTAATGCCTTTATCACGATTGATGAAGAAGGCGCACTTAAGCGGGCTGAAGAGGTTCAGAAAGCGATAGATGAAGGAAAACTTAACGGACCTTTGGCCGGCGTTCCGGTTGCCATTAAGGATAATATGTGCACAAAGGGTATGTTGACTACCTGTGCCTCAAAAATATTGTATAACTTTGTTCCCACTTTTTCATCGGAAGCTGTCTTAAACCTTGAGAAGGCAGGAGCTGTTATCTTGGGAAAAACAAATATGGATGAGTTTGCCATGGGTTCGACCTGCGAAACTTCTTATTTCGGAGCTACAAAGAATCCCAGAAATACAGATCATGTCCCCGGAGGATCTTCGGGCGGCTCGGCAGCTGCAGTAGCCGCAAATGAATGCTTTTATTCATTGGGATCCGATACGGGCGGATCAATAAGACAGCCTGCTTCGTATTGCGGAGTAGTCGGTATGAAACCAACCTACGGCAGAGTATCAAGATACGGACTTGTGGCTTACGGGTCTTCGCTTGACCAAATAGGACCTATCTGCAAGGACGTTACGGACTGCGCTACGATTATGGAAATAATCTGCTCGCATGATTCTAAGGATTCTACTTCGGTTCAAAGAGATGACAACGATTTTACCAAGGCATTGGTTGACGATGTTAAGGGAATGAAAATCGGTATTCCGAATACATACTTCGGTGACGGACTAAATGCCGAGGTAAAAGAAAAAATATTAGCTGCGGTGAAGGTACTGGAGGAAAAGGGCGCAATAGTTGAAAGATTTGACCTTGATTTGGTTGATTATGCGATTCCCACATACTATACGATAGCTTCTGCCGAGGCATCATCAAATCTTGAGAGATTTGACGGAATTAAGTACGGCTACAGAACCGAAGAATACAATGGCTTACATAACATGTATAAAAAATCCCGTTCGGAAGGTTTCGGACCGGAGGTTCAGAGAAGAATTATGTTGGGATCGTTTGTATTGAGTTCCGGATACTATGATGCTTATTATTTGAAAGCATTAAAAGTTAAGGCTCTCATTAAGAAGGCATTTAATGAAGCGTTTGCAAAGTATGACATAATTGTCGGACCTGCTGCTCCTACAACTGCTCCTAAAATAGGAGAGAGTTTATCGGATCCCATAGCCATGTATTTGTCGGATATTTATACAATATCTTTGAATTTGGCAGGACTGCCCGGAATGAGTATTCCGTGCGGAACCGATTCAAAGGGATTGCCTGTAGGACTGCAACTTATCGGAGATTCATTCTGCGAACATAAACTGATACAGGCAGCATATGCATATGAATGTGCAACCAAATCAAACGGAAAGGACGGTGAATAGTATGGCAAAGAATTATGAAACCGTCATTGGATTGGAAGTTCACGTTGAACTGGCCACCAAAACCAAAATATTCTGTGGCTGCTCGACAGCTTTCGGAGGAGAACCTAACACACATACATGTCCTGTGTGTACAGGAATGCCCGGCTCATTGCCGGTGCTTAATAAAAAAGTACTTGAATATGCTGTTGCCGTTGGCTTGGCAACCAATTGCGATATAACCAGATATTGCAAATTCGATAGAAAAAATTATTTTTATCCCGATAATCCGCAGAACTATCAGATATCTCAGTTATATCTGCCCATATGCAGAAACGGCCACGTAACGATTACTACGGATGCGGGAACAAAGGACATAGGTATCCATGAAATTCACATGGAAGAAGACGCAGGAAAGCTGATTCATGATGATTGGGACGATTGTTCATATGTTGACTACAATCGTTCGGGTGTCCCTTTGATAGAGATAGTATCCGAGCCTGATATGAGATCTGCGGATGAAGTAATAGCGTATCTCGAACAGTTAAAGATGATAGTTCAGTATCTGGGGGCTTCCGACTGTAAATTGCAGGAAGGCTCAATGAGAGCGGACGTCAATCTGTCAATCAGAGAAGTAGGTGCAAAAGAATTCGGTACACGTACCGAAATGAAGAATCTTAATTCGTTTAAGGCGATAAGAAGAGCCATCGAAGGAGAGACGGAACGTCAGATTGACATTATCGAAAGCGGTCAAAAGGTTGTTCAGGAAACACGCCGTTGGGATGATAATGCTGCAGAATCATATGCCATGCGTTCAAAAGAAGACGCACAGGATTACAGATATTTTCCGGATCCCGATTTGGTTCCGATTTCTCTTTCGGAAGAGTTCCTAAAGCAGATTAAGGATAGAGAACCCGAATTCCGTTTGGAAAAGATGGAAAGATATAAAGAGGAGTTTAAGATTCCCGAATATGATATTTCCATTATTACGGAATCAAAGAAGATGGCGGATGTCTTTGAACAGACCGTTTCGCTGGGGGCCGATCCCAAAAAGGTATCAAATTATCTGATGGGTGAGACAATGAGAATCCTTAAAGAAAAGGAAATGGATCCTCAGGATATAGGATTTAATCCTGCTTCCTTGGCTAAAATCATCAAGATGCAGGAAGAAAAGAAGATTAACGGCTCTGTTGCCAAAGAAGTATTTGAGGTAATCTTCTTTGAAGATATCGATCCGGAAAAATATGTAGAAGAAAAAGGCCTTTCTACGGTTAACGATGAAGGTGCGCTTTTGAAAGTATGTAAAGAAGTAATTGAGAATAATCCGCAGTCGGTAGCGGATTTCAATAGCGGAAAGGAAAAAGCACTGGGATTTTTGGTCGGACAGACCATGAAAGCCATGCAGGGCAAAGCTGATCCTTCTTCCGTGAATGCAACTTTGAGACAATTGTTGGGGAAATAATATGGGTGTAATACTTGCCACTTCCAACTTCAGGACCTTTTTTCTGGCAGCAGCCGAAGAGGCCGGAAACGTTGAAGATTACATGGACAAATTAAAGACAAACTTTCATGATGTAGCCCGAGATATGCATCTGGGGTATATGGAGTTGTCCGTTAATTCGCCTTCAACGGCCTTGATACTTAATGAACTGAAGTATAAATACAATTTGTATACGAATGAGAATGGTTACAAAAGTGACGCCGGTGTCAGAGAAACATTTGTAACCAACGATTTTGGAATTATTCAGCTCGAAGCATATCCTGAAGAAGGCTATAACTGGACCCCGGAAGAATTGGATGAATTGGAGTTTCTGTTTAATGTTATTTACGAATGTGTTTCAAAAAACAGACTTCAACTCTTGATGAGGCAGGCTGTAATTACGGACTCTTTGACGGGTGCTTGTAACCAGACCGGTTTGTTGCAGGCAATAGACAAGTATTACAGTGAAGGAAAACTTGATAAGTATACGGTCTTATATTTTAACATTAAGAATTTCAGCTATATAAATCACCGATTCGGTCCCAATACCGGAGATACCGTGTTGAAAGATTATTGTTTTATGATCAGAAGCAACATGGTTCCGGGAGAGGTTTTTGCCAGAATGGGTGGCGACAATTTCTGCCTGTTAACCGAAAATGACAGGGCAGAAGATACAATTCGCTATATAGAGAGCAGAAAGACTCTCGTGGAATTGGATAACAAAGATACCATAGAAGTAGATTTGGCAGCCAGAATCGGAGTCTTTAAAATTGAAAAGAGCGATAATCCGAGCAGAATTGTGCCGTGTGTTTTGGCTGCATATTCGTTAACGCGTAACCCTTCGACCGGAAATGTGGTTTGGTTTAAGGAGGAAATGCTGCAAACCTCCGAGCATGATAAAGAGATTTCGCAAAAGTTCAAAAAGGGTATTAAGGGCAGAGAATTTGTCGTATTTTATCAGCCCAAAGTCGATATCAATTCGAGAAGCCTGTGTGCAGCCGAAGCTTTGTGCAGGTGGATGTGGAATGATGTTGTTGTCATGCCGGGAGAATTTATTCCGGTTCTTGAAAGAGAAGGCACTATTTGCGAACTTGATTTCTATATGCTCAACATGGTATGCGAAAACATAAGCGAGTGGCTTTCAAGAGGAATAGAGCCTGTAAAAATAGCGGTTAATTTCTCACGTGCCCATATATTAAACAAGAAACTGGCCAATAAGATTTCAAAGGTTATTGAGAGCCATAACGTGGATACAAAATACATAGAAATAGAAATAACCGAAATGTCAGGATATGAAGATTTTGAGACGATTTCCGACTTCGTCAATACCATGAAGGAAAACGGAATAGAAACCTCCATCGATGACTTCGGAACAGGATATTCGTCACTTAACCTGATTAAGGATTTGAATGTCGATAAGATTAAGTTGGACAGATCGTTCCTCGAAAAGATCGATAGCGATTCGGATGAGGTTGACAAGTCCGTGGTTAAAAACATAGTAAATATGGTTAACGAACTCAACATGAAGGTAATAGCCGAAGGCGTTGAAACAAATTCCCAGATGGAGTTTTTGAAAGGTATCAACTGCCATGAAGCGCAAGGCTATTTGTTTGATAAGCCTTTACCGAAAACAGAGTTCGAATTCAGATTATTGGGAGAGAGACTGTACTGATGAGAATAGGAATGGGCTATGATGTTCACAGACTGGTTCCCGACCGCGACCTTATTATAGGTGGCGTCAAAATACCTTTTGAAAAGGGGCTTTTGGGACACTCTGATGCAGATGTGCTGATTCATGCTATCATGGATGCCATATTGGGTGCCGCAGCTTTGGGAGATATAGGAAAGCATTTCCCGGATAATGACCCCAAATATGAAGGGATATCTTCGATATTGCTCCTTAAAGAAGTGGCCAAATTGGTTGAAGAACAAGGATTTTTGATTGAAAACATAGATGCCACTATAATAGCGCAGAACCCCAAGATGCGACCTTACATTGACCAAATGCGCGAGAATATGGCCGATGCTCTTCAAATCGACATTACTCAGATTAATGTAAAGGCGACTACGGAAGAAGGTCTGGGATTTACCGGACAGGGAGAAGGAATTGCTTCATCAGCCATATGCATGCTTAATTCTGCTTCGGATTTTATGAATTACTATTCCGTTTCGGATGATTGCTTTGAATGCGGCGGATGCGGCGGATGTGAAAAATGAGTTTCGTTAAGAGAGTAAAAGAAGAAATAGCGATAATTAAACAGCGTGATCCTGCCATACATACAAACATGGAAGTGTTCCTTTATCCGAGTTTTAAGGTGATGATGCACTATCGTACAGCCCACAAACTCTATTTGAAGGGGCATTATTTTTGGGCCAGAGCCATCTCACAGCGAGCTGCCAGAAAGACCGGAATAGAAATCCATCCCGGAGCACAAATCGGGAAAGGTTTTTTCATTGATCACGGAAACGGCGTTATTATCGGAGAAACAGCGATAATAGGTGATAATGTTACGCTTTATCAGGGCGTTACGCTGGGCGGTACCGGTAAAGAGCAGGGAAAGCGTCATCCCACTATCGGAAACAATGTCATGATTTCGGCAGGCGCTAAGGTGCTGGGAAGTTTTAAGGTCGGTGATAACTCTAAAATAGGAGCCGGTTCTGTTGTATTGGAAGAGGTTCCGCCCAATTCAACCGTAGTAGGCGTTCCGGGCAGAGTAGTCAGAAGAAACAACGAAACACTGCCACAGGATGATTTGGATCAGATACATTTGCCCGACCCTGTTAAAGAAGAACTGGCAATATTGCATGCTGAAAATGATGATCTTAAAAAGAGAATAGAAGCTCTTGAAAGGAAATAGATTATGAAGTTATATAATTCATTAACAAAAAAAGTAGAAGATTTTGTACCTAATGTTGAAGGCAAAGTAAATATGTATACTTGCGGACCTACAGTATATCATTTTGCGCATATCGGAAACCTTCGAAGCTATTTGATGGAAGATGTATTGGAAAAACTGCTCAGATATTCGGGCTATGATGTTAAGCGTGTAATGAATATTACGGACGTTGGTCATTTGTCATCCGATGCCGATACCGGCGAAGACAAAATGCTTAAAGGTGCTCAGAGAGAGCACAAAACCGTCATGGAGATTGCAAAGTTTTATACGGATGCATTCTTTGCGGATTGCGCAAAGCTTAATATTAAGACACCTGATGTGGTTGAACCCGCAACTAACTGCATTCCCGAATTCATTCATATGATAGAGGTGCTTCTTGAAAAGGGATATGCATACAAATCAGGTGAAAATGTTTATTTTGACACATCAAAATTGGCGAATTACTACGTTTTCGGAAATCAGAACGAAGAAGAATTGATGGTCGGAGTTCGTGATGATGTCAGCGAAGATGAAAATAAGAAGAATAAGAACGATTTCGTTCTGTGGTTTACCAAATCAAAGTTTGAAGACCAGGCTTTGAAATGGGATTCACCTTGGGGCGTAGGATATCCCGGATGGCATATAGAATGTTCTTCCATCAGCATAAAGCATTTGGGTGAGTATATGGATATTCATTGCGGCGGCGTAGACAATATGTTCCCGCATCATACCAATGAGATAGCACAGTCCGAGTCATACCTTGGGCATAAGTGGTGTAATTATTGGTTCCATGTTCATCATTTGAATGACGAAACAGGCAAAATGAGTAAATCAAAGGGCGAATTTTTGACGGTTTCTTTGCTCGAGGAAAAGGGATTTGACCCGATAGTATACAGACTTTTTGCATTGTCATCACATTACCGTAAGCCTCTTACTTTTTCGTATGATGCACTTACACAGGCAGCCAACACGTATAAGAAACTCAAGAATAAAATAGCTGCTGTTAAAGATGAAGGCGAATTGGATCAAGAGGCTGTAAAGAACTACCACGAAAAGTTTGCCGAAAGTGTCGGAAATGATGTAAATACCGCAATGGGAATTACCCTTCTTTATGATGTTTTAAAAGAGGACTTTACCGGAAAGACCAAAAGAGCAATCATAGCCGATATGGATTATGTATTGGGACTTAATCTGCTTTCTGAAGAGGAACCCAAGGAAAATGATGAGGTTTCTTCGGAATTGACCGCGTATGTTGAAGATATGATTGAACGCAGAAAGAATGCCAAAAAGGAAAAGGATTTTGCAAAGGCTGACGCCATAAGAGCGGAACTTCTATCAAAGGGCGTGGTTATCGAGGATACCAGAGAGGGCGTTAAGTGGCATCTTCAATAGATTTTTTGGAAAAACTGAAAGCGGAGTTTGACCTTTCGGAGGTTGATATTCGAACGTATTCACCTCTTAGTTTGGCGTATATCGGCGATTGTGTTTATGACCTGGTTATCAGGTCCATGGTCCTTTTAAAAGGAAATACATCAAATAACATGCTTCACAAGGAGTGCGTTAAATACGTAAGTGCCGTTTCTCAGTCGCAAATGGCGGATAAGCTGTTACCGTTGCTGACGGAGGAAGAACTGAGTATATACAAAAGAGGGAAAAACGCAAAGCCGACGTCAAAGGCAAAGAATGCTACGGCGAAGGAGTATCTGAAGGCCACGGGAGTCGAGGCGTTGGTCGGATATCTTTTTCTTTCGAACAGACTCGACAGAATTATTGAACTGATAAAAATAGGGATTAGTGATGAGTGAATTTGTTATTGAAGGAAGAAACCCTGTAATAGAGGCCTTCCGAGCAGGAAAAGAAGTAGACAAGGTTTTCATTTTGGACGGGTGCAATGACGGCCCAATGATGACCATAAAGCGTGAGGCAAAAAAGCATGATACGCTTATTAAGTATGTTACAAAAGAAAGACTGGATCAGTTGTCGGAAACAGGAACACACCAGGGGGTAATTGCTTATATTGCTTCGTATGAGTATTCCGAAATCGACGATATGTTTGAACTGGCTGCGAAGCGTAATGAAGATCCGTTTTTTATTTTGCTCGATCGAATCGAAGACCCGCATAATTTGGGGGCAATAATCAGAACCGCGAATTTGTGCGGTGCTCATGGAGTTATTATTCCGAAAAACAGAGCGGTTTCTTTAACCGCTACAGTGGCGAGAACATCTGCAGGAGCATTGAATTATACTCCGGTAGCCAGAGTAACGAATTTGGCACAGACAATAGAGGAATTGAAAAAGAGGGGTCTTTGGTTTGTGTGTGCCGATATGTCGGGGGATTGTATGTATGATTTGAACCTGAAGGGACCTATAGGATTGGTTATAGGTAACGAAGGTGAAGGTGTGGGGAGACTGGTAAAAGAAAAATGTGATATGGTGGCGGCAATTCCTATGAAAGGGGATATTGATTCGCTGAATGCATCTGTTTCCGCAGGCGTATTGGCGTATGAGATTGTGCGACAGAGACGATGAAAGCAGTTAAAAGAGTTATTATTACCATAACTGCCATGGCACTTATTATGGTGATTGGTGCGTTTCTTTATTTGGGAACCGACACGTTCAAAACAAGAATTCATGAAAAACAACGCGCCAAAGAATATGCTGAGGCAATGGAGAACGCCGAAAGCCTGAAGGCGGAGATTGAGGAACTGTCTCAAAAGCCCAAGCAGGAAATAGAAGATTATATTAAAGAAAATGTTTATGTGGATGAAAACGAAACTCCGGAAAATACGGATGTTTCCGAACTGGATGATCCGTGGGAAGATACAAACGATGAACTGAACATTGAGGGCTCATCCGATGAATTGACAAATACCGTATCTGAGAATTCATTGCAGGAAGAGCAGAATACGGAAGATTCTGTATCCGGTAATTCATTACAGGAAAAAGAAGAAATTGAAACGACACTCTCAGGCAATTCCGTTTCGGAGAACTCGGTATCGGGTAATTCGGTTTCGGGTAATTCGGTTTCGGGTAATTCCGTATCGGGCAATTCCGTATCCGGGAATTCGGTATCGGGAAATGATTTGTCCGAAAAGACAGTATCGGGAAATTCGCTCACATTAAAGGAACGTCAGCTTTTCAGAACATCGTACGAAGAGACTAAACTGTGGGCGGAAGCAGACGAAGAGGTTATCAAAAACTGTAAAGAAGATTTTTCGGGAAAGAAGATTGCATGTTTGGGTGACAGTATTACCGAAGCCATAAACTTGGAAAACCTGGAGAATTTTAAACAGTATTCGTATCCTACCAGACTGGGTGAAATAATGAATGCCGATGAAGTGGTCAACCTGGGAATAGGTGGCTCTTCTTTGGGCAGATATTGGTTTGAACCGTTTTGCGACAGGTATACGGAAATACCTGAGGATACAGATATAATCATAGTATTGGGCGGAGCCAATGACGGCTTCTGTTTAACCGAAGAGGAAGTAGGAAACATAGACGAATTAGCGCCCCACACATTGTATGGTGACGTCAATGATTTGATGGTGTCTTTGAAAAGAGATTACCCGAATGCCGAAATATATTTCTGTACGCCCATGCCCAACATGCTGCATGATGTATTAAGAAAAGACAGACCGCAGCTTTTATCACAGACCGTAGTGGTTGATTGTATAGTTCAGTTGGCCGAAATGAACGACATTCCGTTGATTGATTTATATAATGCGAATTTCCTGGACAGCCATGATGCTGATATTGTAGCGGAATATGAACCGGATTCGGTGCATCCGAACCAGGAAGGCTATGTGCTTTTGGCAAAGCATCTGGCCGCAGAAATAATCAGAATACGTGAGGATGCAGCGCCGGCAGACGAGGCTGTTATCGACGAAGAAATATCCGACGAAACTGCTTTGGATGAAACGGAGACAGATTCCGATACGGATTCGGATGAAGAAGATGAAGAAACGGATTCTTCGAAAGAATCCGATAATATCGATAAAAATGCCAAATCCAATGAATCGGCGAATGAAGAACCTTCCGATGATACAGATGATATCGAATCGGAAAATGACGAGGAAGAAGAATCCAAAACAGTGATTTTTGCGCGAGATTAGGTATGGATTACGATAAATATTCCGATGAGGAATTAATCGATTATTTAAGAGACGGAGATGCGAAAATAGTCGATTTTCTGGTAAATAAATATAAGAATCTGGTACGAATGGAAGCCGGAAACATGTTTATTATCGGCGGTGAAAAAGAAGACCTGATTCAGGAAGGCATGATAGGACTGTTTAAGGCGGTAAGAGACTTTGATCCGGGAAGAGATTCCAGCTTTTTGACATTTGCACGATTGTGTGTATCGAGACAGATGTATACCGCAATTCAGGCAGCAGGCAGGCAAAAGCATACACCGCTTAATACCTATATCTCTATTTATGAAGATGATTTTCAAAAGATTGGCGGAATAGATCCCGAGGAAGCATTTTTGGATAAAGAGCGGGTTGCAATGCTTGAAGAAACATTCGAAAAGCAGCTCAGCTCTTTTGAAAAACAGGTTCTTGATTTAAAGATTACCGGCTTGGATTACCAGGAAATTGCGGCCATTTTGGGGAAAGATTCAAAATCAACCGATAATGCTTTGTCGCGAATAAAAAGCAAATTGAAGAAAATATTATATACTTGAAAAATTGTTGTGAAGATGGTATACTTGCGAAGTTGCATATGTTGATATATGCAATCGCGCATCGAAGATGCGCGATTGGCTCTCGTGGCTCAGTCGGTAGAGCGTCGCATTGGTAGTGCGGAGGTCACGGGTCCGATTCCCGTCGGGAGCTTTGGTCGGAGGTCATTTATGACCTCCGATTTTCGTTATACGTATACTTTTGATATATCTTTAAAAATGTTTTCGGATTTGGTATAATATCCTGAATATGTATTTAAACGTTACTATTCACAGTTGATATATGAGCAATGCTTGTATCGTCACGCTTGCATGTAAGAGACAAGCATTGCTCATATATTAAGCCTGCGTAGCAGCGATGATTGCGAACAGGGAGTGGAGGACTGTGAACAGTAACATTTTACACGGAAAGGCATTTACATGTCACCTAATTATACCAGGAGAGGCATAAGGCAAAAGCAGCATGCTCTCCATACAAAATCACCAAAGTTTATAAAGAAATTTTTACTGGCAATTCTCTATTTGATGCTTATTGCTTTTATCGGCGTGGCAGCAATCGGAGGAAGCCTTGCATTCGGTGTGTTTAAGGGTGTTATTGATACTTCACCGAGTATAGAGAATGTTGATGTTACACCTTCGGGCTTTTCTACTTTTGTTTATGATAACGAAGGAAATCAGATAGCCAAACTGATATCTCAGGATTCAAACCGTATTCCGGTTACGATGGACATGATACCCGAAAACCTCGCTCATGCATTTGTTGCTATCGAGGATGAAAGATTCTATGAGCATAACGGAATCGATATTAAAGGTATTATTCGTGCTGCTTACGTAGGTGTTGCCAACGGTTTTCATTTTACCGAGGGTGCTTCGACCATTACCCAGCAGCTTTTGAAGAACAATGTATTTACGTCATGGGTTTCCGAAGACAGTTTCGCGGACAGTATGAAGCGTAAAATTCAAGAACAGTACCTGGCCATAGAATTGACCAAGAGCATGTCGAAGGATGATATTCTGCTTAACTATATGAATACCATTAACCTGGGACAGAATACTTTGGGAGTTCAGGCTGCTTCCATGAGATATTTTAACAAGTCGGTCAGCACGTTAACCTTGTCGGAGTGCGCGGTTATCGCAGGAATTACGCAGAACCCGTCAAAGTTTAATCCTATTTCGCATCCCGATAAAAACGCAACGCGACGCGAAAAGGTATTAAACAACATGCTCGAACAGGGATATATAACCAAAGAAGAGCACGATGCGGCTTTGGCAGACGATGTTTATTCCAGAATTCAGGTCGTAAATGATGAAGTAGATGAATCACTGGTTAATTCGTATTTCGTTGATGCCTTGACAGATGATGTCCTGGAAGATCTGCAGGGCGCAGGATACACGGAGCAGCAGGCCTTTACCTTGTTATACAGCGGCGGATTAAAGATTTATTCAACGCAGGATCCTGAAATTCAGTCTATATGTGACACTGTGGTGGCTGATGAAGAGACATATCCGGGTAATACCAGATGGTTGCTTTCGTATGTATTGACGGTAAAGAAAGCAAACGGAGATTTTGTGAATTTCAGTTCCGAAATGTATCAAAAATACTTTAAGGAAACGAAAGCTAAATCATTTTCGATGATTTATGAATCTCAGGAAGAGGCTTATGCCGATATAGAAGTTTACAAGGCATCGGTTCTCGAATCCGGAGATGAAGTGTTTGATGAGAAAGTCACCTTGACGGCTCAGCCTCAGGTTTCTATTACGATAGAGGATCAAAGCACAGGATATGTAGTGGCTATGGTCGGCGGACGAGGCGCAAAGGAAGGAAGCCGTACGCTTAACAGAGCTACGAATTCAAAACGTCAGCCCGGCTCGTGCTTCAAGATAGTTGCCGGATACGCACCTGCCTTTGATTCGGGAATGATGACACTGGCTACAGCTATTAATGATGCACCTTTCAATTATGCCAACGGTCGTCCTGTATCCAACTGGTATGCAGGATACAGAGGACTTAGCAATGCCAGACAGGGTGTCATTGATTCAATGAATATTTTGGCTGTAAAGACTATTACATATATTACGCCTCAGTTAGCATTTGACTATCTAAAGAATTTTGGATTCAGCACGATTGTAGACAGAGAAGAAAAGACATACGGCGGAGAGGAATACATCTATTCCGATATTCAGCAGTCGCTTGTTTTGGGCGGATTGACATACGGCGTAACAAATGAGGAATTGAATGCCGCATATGCAGCAATCGCCAATCACGGAACGTATATAAAGCCGAAACTTTATACCAAAATAGTAGACCATGACGGTAATGTCATTATTGACAATACGGTTCCGGAATCGAGACAGGTTATTAAGGAAACTACGGCATGGTTATTAACATCGGCTATGCAGGATGTTGTTACATCCGGTACGGGAGCTTCGGTTAATTTCGGAGGAACTGCCATAGCAGGAAAAACCGGTACTACATCGGATTACAATGACGTATGGTTTGCAGGATATACGAATTATTACACGGCTACGGTTTGGGAAGGATATGACAATAACACCAAACTTCGTTCGGGAGATGAGAGAAACCTTGCGAAGAAGATTTGGAAAAAGGTCATGAGTCAGATTCATGAAGAACTGCCTTCCGCTTCCTTCAACATGCCAAGCGGCATCGTGGCTGCCACCGTCTGCTCACAATCAGGTAAACTGCCCGTTGAGGGATTGTGTGACGGATGCCTGAAGACGGAATATTTCGCTGAGGGTACGGTTCCTACGGATTACTGTGATGTGCATTATCAGGGTGCTGTCTGCGGATACTGCGGATTGCCGGCTACGGATTTGTGTCCGTTTGTAACCGAGGGTATTATTGAAGTTATGCCTGATAACGTGCTCATGTCGGGTGATGCCGATGCCGGAAACAAGGCGGCAAATGTTCCCGAAGATGAAGCCGAAGCCAAACCTACACAGTGTATACATACGGTTGAGTTTATGACGCAGCCTAATATAGATTTGATAATTGAGCAACAACGCAACGAGATGACGGCTGCACAGATGGAAGCACAGTCAGCAGCACAGGCGGCAGCTGCACAGGCAGACGCCGAAGCGTGGGCGGCATATCAGGCAGCTTTGATTGCTCAACAGGGTGGGGGTTGAGACTGATCAGTCTGCGCTACGCCGAGCAAACAGAATAATAGAAAGCAAAAAGGAAGGATTATGCTTTGCGCAGAGTTCTTCCTTTAAAACTATATGGGGACGAGAAAATGCTGAAGGTTTTTTTGGTAGAAGATGAATATATAGTCCGTGAGGGAATAAAAAACAACATTGATTGGAAGGGACACGGATATGATTTTTGCGGGGAGGCTTCGGACGGAGAATTGGCATTCCCGATGATACAGAAGCTTAAACCGGATATTGTGATTTCGGACATAAAGATGCCTTTTATGGACGGGATAGAGTTAAGCCGTCTGGTGAAAAAAGAGATGCCGCTGACAGAAGTCATTTTGTTGACCGGCTTCGAAGAGTTCGAGTATGCAAAAGAGGCGATAAAGATAGGTGTTGCTCAGTATCTGACCAAGCCTATAAGCGGAGAAGACTTGATTAAAGAGGTCGATGCCATAGGTGCAAAGATCATGGATCAAAAGAAGGAAGCAATGATTGTTTCCCAATATGAAAGAGAGAACGCCGAAAACAAACTAAACGTTAACCAGCAATTCTTCAATGCTTTGGTGACAAATTCGGGAGCGGTTAATGAACTGATAGATAAATCTCATGAGATTGGAATGGATATTACGGCGGTATCCTATAGCATCATTTTGCTGGACGTTCAGTCCAAAAATCACAGAGCCGGCGAATACTCCAAAACCAGTGTAAAGGTTTTGGAGGAAATCAAAGATACTGAAGACAAAAGTATTTTGATTTTTGACAGAAATATTGAAGGCTTGGCTTTTATCGTAAAAGCAGATTCTGCTGAGGAACTGGATCAAAAACAGTCTGAGTTTATTAATAAAACAACAGCCTATTTGGATGAATTTGACAATCTCAGATATTTTTTCGGAGTCGGAAGTACGGTTTTTCGATTGAGCGAACTGCCTGTTTCCTATACGCTGGCTTCACGTGCGTATGCCCATCGTTTTTTGGTTAATGACAGCGCTGTGTACTACGGAGACAAACTTGAAACCACATACTCATCTGCCGATGAGTTCGATATGTCCGTAATTGATGTAAAGCAGCTCAGCAAGGATCATTTATTGAACTTTTTGAGAACAGGAGCCATCGCGGAGACAGAAGTATTTGTTGAAGAATTTTTTAACGAGATAGGCCATGGCGCGTTGGAATCGTTGGTGCTTCGCCAATATGTAGTTATGGATTCATATTTTGGCGTTGTATCATTTGTCGAAGATATGGGATATACAAAAGAAGAAACATCTTCTTTGACATATTCGCAAGACGCCGTGAAAACATTGAATGATTCTAAAGAATATATTGCTCGATTGATACATGATGCCATTGATTTGAGAGATAAGAAAGCCACCAACAGATACAGTGAGCTGGTCAATGAGGCAATAGACTATATCGAAGAAAACTATGGCAATGAAGATTTGTCGTTAAATATGCTGGCTTTACATGTGAACGTTTCACCTAGCCATCTCAGTATGATTTTCTCACAACAGACAGGTGTTACGTTTATTAAATATTTGACGGATTACAGAATGAAGAAAGCAAAAGAACTGCTTAAATGTTCTTCAAAGCGCAGCAATGAAATCGCCGCTGAAGTAGGATATCAGGATTCGCATTATTTTTCATATATATTTAAGAAGACTCAGGGGATGACTCCGACACAATACAGAGGTAATTGATGAAGAAAAAGATTCATGAGTGGTATCAGGCGTTTCCGCTGGCCCAAAAAATCAGATTTTCATATCTTTTGCTGGTTATTCCGTTACTGGTTCTTTTGATTATCAGTTCCTATACTGTTTTTCAGGCAAACAGACGAAACGAAGAAATGATTGAATCGGCTGTTGTAGCCAGTAATTTCAGTATGGACTTCAAGGATGATTTCGACTATGAAACATACCTTTTGATAATCGGAAATAAATCCGTGGAACAGTCCGGCCTGGATGATTTGTTGACGGAAGCAAATGAGGTAGTCGATGAACTGGAAAATCTGACTTCTTCATACGACAATCATAAACGATTGATAAGCGCCAAGAAGTACCTGACCAACCTTTCCACATATAAGGGCAGAATAATCGAAAACCTCATCGAAGGAAACATGTATGAGGATAATATCGAAATATGGGAAAACGATATTCAGATAGTGACGTCGTTGTTGGAAGAAACTGTTTCCGAGTATATATATTATGAGATTCGCGAATTACAGAACGCGAAGAACGAATACAGAATATTCTTTACTCGAATGGTTGTTATAACGAGCGCTGCCACGATAGCGGTACTTATTTTGCTGGTATTTCTTTCCATATATATTCCTGCCGGGATTACCAAACCGATAGAACGCTTGTCGGAGGTTACCAACCAGGTTGCCAAGGGAGATTTGTCAATACGATCGGATGTGGAAGCCGGCGGAGAAGTTAAAGTGCTGTCGGATTCATTCAACCAGATGATTGATAAAATTGACGAGTTGATTGAACAGGTTACTACAGAGCGGATTCGATTAAAGGACGCAGAACTTGAGCTTTTGCAGGCGCAAATCAATCCTCATTTTCTGTATAATACACTTGATACCATAACCTGGCTTGCCGAAGACGGAAAGACAAATGAAGTAAAGGCTATGGTAAAGAGCCTTTCGGATTTCTTCCGAACGAGTTTGAATAACGGAAAAGATATCATAAGCATTGAAGAAGAAATGCTTCATGTCAGAAGTTATCTGCAGATTCAGAAAGTACGATATATGGATATTTTGGAATATGAGATAGATGTACCCGATGATATTTATGAGTATCGAATACCCAAAATATCGATACAGCCGCTTGTTGAAAATGCCTTGTACCATGGCATAAAGAATAAGCGTGGTTTGGGACATATTCGTGTTACCGGCGAAAGAGTCGATGATGAAATAGTGCTCGAAGTTCTTGATGACGGAATAGGAATAATGCCGGAACGTCTGGAAATGATAAAAAGAGGCATTGATGAAAAGGCACCTGAGGAAAACGATATATACGGCCTTCATAATGTTGATGAGAGAATCAAATTGAAATTCGGCAGACAATACGGTCTGAAGATTGACAGCACGTACGGAGAAGGTACAAGTGTGAAAGTTTTCCTGCCCACATCCGGCAGATAGTGTAATAAAAAAACAAACTTTGAGATTAAAAAAATCTACCGTGATTTTTTAAATATTAAAAATATTAACAATTCAAAAAAGTAATTCTATGTATTCCTAAATGAGAATTTTTTATTATTGGTATATCGAAGGAATTGGCCTTCGGTATACCAATTTTATTAGGAGGGACTTTTTTATGAAAAAGAAACTGTTGGCTGTTTTATTGACGGCAACAATGGTACTTGGACTGGTAGCTTGCGGCGGCAAGGATGCAGGGGGCTCTGCAAACGGACTTATCAAAGTCGGCATTATCAACAATGACCCTAACGAATCAGGTTATCGTACAGCAAACGATAAGGATTTGAAGGCTACTTTCACAGAAGCAAACGGATTCGAAGCTTCTTTCGCTTACAGCTTAAAGAATGATGAGCAGATTACAGCAGCTCAGAAGTTCATCCAGGACGGTGTTGATTACCTTTTGTTGTCTGCAGCTGATACAGCAGGTTGGGATTCAGTTTTGAAAGATGCTCAGAACGCAGGAATCCATGTAATCTTATTTGACCGTACAATCGATGCTGATCCCAGTCTTTACGATGCTTCTATCGTTTCCGACATGGACAAAGAAGGCGAAAAGGCAGTTGAGTGGTTAAAGAGCCAGGGATTATCTGAGTACAACATTATCCATATCCAGGGTGTTATGGGTTCTGCAGCTCAGAAGGGTCGTACAGGCGCTTTGGACGCACAGGTAGCAGCAGATTCTGCATGGAACATTGTTACACAGCAGACAGCTGAATGGAATGCTGAAAAGGCAGAACAGATCGTTCAGTCAGTTATCGATTCAGGAACAGCTTTCAACGTAATCTACGCTGAAAACGATGATATGGCTAAGGGTGCTGTAGCAGCACTTGACAAGGCAAACATCTCTCACGGTGTTGGCAAAGACGTTGTTATTATCGGATTTGACTGCAACCAGTGGGCATTACAGGAATTACTTAACCAGAACTGGAACTATGATGGACAGTGCAATCCCTTCCAGTCTCAGTATATCCAGGACGTAATTAAGACTATCGAATCAGGTTCTACACCTGCTCAGAAGACAATTATCATGGATGAAAAGGGCTTTGATGCTACAACAATCACAGCTGATGACGTAACAAATTACGGAATCTAATTTCTATTGAATTAACCAATTGTGACGCGGCTGGGCGTAAAAACGTCAAGCCGCGTTATTTGGTAAGGGAGGTGAAAAGGTGAGAGAAAATGCCATTTTGGAAATGAAAGACATATATAAAATTTTCCCGGGTGTCAGAGCTCTTCAGGGAGTTGATTTTACCTTGTGCAAAGGTGAAATTCATGCTCTGATGGGAGAAAACGGTGCGGGAAAATCCACCTTGATCAAAGTCTTAACAGGTGTTTATACCAAAGATGGCGGAGATATTTATTTGGACGGCCATAAAGGCAGCGTTGCAATTAAGTCTCCACAGGACGCTCAGAAACTCGGAATCAGTACAGTGTATCAGGAAATCACACTGTGCCCGAATTTGTCGGTAGCCGAAAACATGTATATCGGACGTTCGGATCATACGACAACAAATTGGAAGGAAATGTACGCAGATGCCGATGCCATATTACAATCACTCGATATTCCGGCCAAGGCTCATGAACAGTTGGAAAATTGTTCGATTGCCGTTCAACAGATGGTAGCAATAGCCAGAGCGGTTGATATGGATTGTAAGGTTCTGATTCTTGATGAACCGACATCTTCGCTTGATGAACAGGAAGTTGCCAAACTTTTCACATTGATGCGTCAGTTAAAGGAGAGAGGAGTCGGTATTATATTTGTTACTCATTTCCTTGATCAGGTGTATGAAGTTTGCGATAAAATAACAGTTTTGCGAGACGGAAAACTGGTTGGTGAATACGAAATAGAGTCTCTTCCCAGAATTCAGTTGGTATCAAAGATGCTGGGAAAAGAGCTTGATGATATGTCGGATATTAAATCCGAAAATGCCCATTATACCGGAGACGATATGAATACAAGTGTGTATGAAGCAAAGAATCTCTCCAGTGTATGTGCAATCAATCCGTTTGATTTCCATATTAAGAAAGGTGAAGTTAACGGATTTACCGGATTGTTGGGATCGGGAAGATCAGAATGCGTCAGAGCCATTTTCGGTGCTGACAGAGTTCTTTCCGGAACACCTTCGGTTGAAGGCAACGATGTGAAGATTCTGAAACCGCTCGATGCCATGAAGAACGGAATCGCATATTTGCCGGAAGACCGTAAAATAGACGGAATAGTCGGTGATTTGTCGGTTAGAGACAATATCATATTGGCGCTTCAGGTATTAAAAGGATTCTTTAAGCCTTTCAGTAAAGCTGAAGCAAATGCTTTTGCGGATGAGTATATTAAGCTTTTGGGAATCAAAACCGCTTCTGCGGATACTCCGATTAAGTCTTTGTCGGGTGGTAACCAGCAGAAAGTTATTTTGGCCAGATGGCTTTTGACACATCCTAAATATTTAATCTTGGATGAGCCTACGAGAGGTATAGATGTAGGAACCAAGGTAGATATACAGAAACTTGTTTTGAAATTGGCGTCCGAAGGTATGGCGGTTACGTTCATTTCATCCGAAACAGATGAAATGCTCAGAACGTGCTCACGAATGATAGTAATGAGAGACGGACATGTAGTAGGCGAATTACAGGGCGATGATTTAACCCAGAACAAGATTATGAATACTATAGCAGGAGGGGAGGATTGAGATGGAAAACAGAAAAGCATCTTTTGATATAACAAAAATATTCAGAAAGCAATTGTTTATTCCTATTTTTGCACTTGCTTTATTGGCTATTTTCAATCTTATTTGCGACCCTTCGTTCTTTGAAATTAAGTATGGATACAATAATGTCGGGGACCCTGTTCTTTCGGGGTATCTGATTACCATACTTGATTACGGCTCAGAACTTGCAATACTTGCCATAGGAATGACATTGGTTACTGCAGCAACCGGCGGACAGGACATTTCTGTCGGAGCAGCAATTGCAATAAGCGGCAGCGTAGTGCTGAGAGTACTTTGCGGTACCAATTCACGCCCCGATACTTTACAGGCACCTATCATAGTAGCCTTTTTGGTAAGCTGTGTGGTAGCTATGATTTTCGGAGCGTTTAACGGAGTACTGGTGGCCTTTTTCAAAATACAACCCATGGTGGCAACATTGATTTTGTTCACGGCAGGAAGATCCATTGCTGCTTGGATAAACAACAATGAATTGCCCATTATTTCCGATCCTTCATTCGGAATCTTCGGAGGATTCATACCGGGAATTCCTATACCCACTCCCTTCTTTATTGCGCTGGCATGCCTCGCAGTAATATTCCTGGTTTTGAAATTCACCAATCTTGGGTTATATACACAGACAGTCGGAATAAATGAAAGTTCAGCCAAACTAAACGGTTTGAATCCTCAGTTTATTAAGTTCATTACGTTTGTAATACTGGGACTGTGTGTAGCGGTAGCTGCTTTGATTAAGGTCAGCAGACTTTCTTCAATCAATTACTCTGTAATAGCCAAAGATATTGAAATGGATGCTATTTTGGCAGTTGCTTTGGGCGGAAACTCATTAAGCGGCGGAAAATTCAATATGTTGGCATCGATACTGGGTGCGTATGTTATTCAGTTCCTTACAACTACTCTTTATAAATTCCAGGTATCTTCCGATGCTTTGTCTGCTTATAAAGCCGTAGTAGTTATTTTGCTGGTAGTGTTCTCCGCCCCTGCGGTTCGTGAGTTCATTTCCAACAAGTGGAACGAATTAAAGATTAAATTATCTCGAAAGGAGGCGGCTTAATCATGAAAAATAAGATTAAGAATATGTCGGATACAAACCTTCTTTTGACGATTACAATAGTTGTTTTCTTCTTAATGTACATAGGCGCGATTCTCTTCCAGGGAAAGGGATTCCTCAAGCCTCAGACCTTTTTCAATATTTTGAATGCCAATGCTGCATTGATAGTATTATCCTGTGGCCTGACTCTGGTAATGATAACCGGAAGTATTGATATTTCGGTCGGCGGAATTACAGCGCTGGTCAGCATGTGCTGTGCTGTGGCGCTCGATTATAAAGGAGCATCATTATTTGAATCCTTGTTGATTGCTTTGGGAATCGGTTTGGCTTTCGGTTTGGTTCAGGGAGTACTTATTGCTTATCTTGATGTCCAGCCGTTTATCGTTACTTTGGCAGGAATGTTTTTTGCCCGAGGCATGACCACAATAGTTCATACTAATCCGTTTAATGTTGAGAATCCTAAATTTGTGGCACTTAAGGATACCAGAATTAATGTGCCCGGAATGGGTTCGTATAACAAACTGGGGAATTATGTGGATGCCTATGTTGAAATAGGAGTTATAGTTGCCTTGGCGATTGTACTTATTCTGTTTTGTGTGCTAAGATGGACTAAGCTCGGAAGATCGTTCTATGCTGTCGGCGGAAACAGGCAAAGTGCTTTGATGCTCGGTATAAACGTAAAGAGGACCAAATTCCTGGCTCATCTTATTTGCGGAGTCTTGGCAGGTATCGGAGGATATATATACTTCCTTCATGTAGGTTCGGGATCCGCTTCGCATGCAATGGGTGCGGAGATGAATGCAATAGCCAGTTCCATCATCGGTGGTACAATGTTATCCGGCGGTGTAGGAAATATTATAGGAACCTTCTTCGGAGTATTGTCATTAAGTACAATTCAAAATATCGTTTCATCTGCCGGACTTGATCAGGCATGGTGGACGGGCATTACAATAGCTGCAATGTTGTGTCTGTTCCTAGTGGTACAGTCAGTGGTTATTGCCCGAAAGAAGAAGGCAGTCAAAGGTTAATGAAAAAGATTTCAAGAATATTTCTGACAATTTTGTTTTGCTTTATTACTGTCGCCTGTGGGAAGAGTCCCACAGGCGATATTCAGCGTACAGAGCAAAGCGATAATCCGTATATTTCCAATATTTCGGTAGGCTTTTCTCAAGTTGGTGCGGAATCGGATTGGAGATGTGCAAATACCGAATCGATGAAGACGGTATTGTCGCCGGCTAACGGATTCGATTTGACATATGACGATGCGCAGCAAAAACAGACCAATCAGATTACGGCTTTAAGACGATTCATTCAGCAGGATGTTGATTATATAGTGCTGGCACCGGTAACAGAAAAAGGCTGGGATACTGTTCTGCAGGAAGTTAAGGATGCCGGAATAGAGGTTATAGTAGTAGACAGAATGGTTGATGTTGCCGATGAATCATTGTTTACGTGCTTCGTAGGCTCGGATTTTGAACTGGAAGCAAAAAAGGTCACTGAATGGATTAATGCATATACCGTGGCAAACGGAATAGATCCTTCAATGCTTCATATTGCGGATATTCAGGGAACAATCGGTTCTTCGGCTCAGATAGGACGAACCAAAGGACTGAAGGATGCCGCGGAAAAATACGGCTGGGATATAGTTTGCGAGGTTGAAGGTGAATACACCGAGTCCAAAGGATATGAAGCTGTGGAGAGCATACTGAAACAGTATGATGACATTAATGTCATATATTGTGAAAACGATAATGAAGCTTTCGGCGCAATTGATGCTGTTAGGGCAACCGGAAGAGAAGTCGGGGATGATATACTAAACGGTGAAATAATGATAGTATCTTTTGACGGCGTGTCAGAGGAAGCTATTTTGGATGTTATTAACGGAGATATTTCCGTAATCGGTGAATGCAATCCTTTACACGGACCGAGAGTTTTGGCGGCATTACAGGAATTAAACGCCGGCAAGCAACCTCCGAAACTTGAATATGTTGATGAACAGATTCTTTCCGCCAGTAAGGATGTTACCGCTGTTTTTGTAGACGGAACGGAATATTCCGTAACTATAATTGATGAAAAATATTTGGAGGAAAAATAAATGCTTGAAGAATTGAAACAACGTGTTTATGAAGCCAATATGATGTTGCCGAAATACGGATTGGTAACATTTACTTGGGGAAATGTCAGTGAAATCGACCGGGAAAGCGGACTGTTTGCAATTAAGCCGAGCGGTGTTGATTATGACAAATTGAAGCCGGAAGACATGGTAATAGTTGATTTGGAGGGAAATGTTGTTGAAGGAAAGTATCGTCCTTCTTCCGATACTCCCACCCATGTGGAACTCTATAAAGCATTCGATAAAATAGGCGGAGTGGTTCACACACATTCGTCATATGCTACATCTTTTGCCCAGGCCGGAAGAGGTATTCCGTGTTACGGCACTACACATGCGGACTATTTTTATGGTGAAATTCCCTGCGTCAGAACTTTGACAAAAGAAGAGATTGAAGATTTCTATGAGAAGAATACGGGGATATTGATTGCAAATGAGTTTAAGAGCGCGGGAATCGATCCGGTTGCTGTTCCGGGAGTTCTGTGCAAAAACCACGGACCTTTTTCATGGGGTAAAGATTCCTTCGAAGCGGTTCATAATGCAGTGGTAATGGAAGAAGTGGCAAAGATGGCGTACAGATGCGAAGTTATTAATCCGAAAGTCGAACCTGCGCCTCAAGAACTTCAGGATAAGCATTACTTAAGAAAGCACGGAGCAAATGCTTATTACGGACAGAAGTAGATTCAGAGCTTTTTCTTGATGCAAAGCATATGCCCGAAAAGCGAGGCTATATGGTGCTTAACGAAACGGATGAATTCTTCATAGTTTAATAAATATTCACGACCCCAAGACGAGATTTTTAACCAGATCTCGTCTTTTTCTTCGTAAATATCCGTAACTACAACGAAATGCCCCTGAGTTTTGGCTGTACAAAGAAAGGTGTTGCAATCGTACATATTGAGCGTAGGTTTATTCTTTTTGAAGGAAATAACCTTTGGAATACATATTATGACGGGACAGTCACAATTTAACATATTGCGAATTCGCGCATATGTTGCATTTGGATTAATTCCCACAAAGCATTTCAATTTGAGGTGATAATGCGCAGCCAGTATTTTAAAACCTATCGATTCGTGAATGAAGGTCATTCCCCAGGAACCGGGAATCCATTTTATTTTCCGAGCCACTTTGTTAAAGGCTTTCATGTATTCGGACTTATCTTTGAACAAAGGACAGGAGCGAAAGTATGAAAAGACATCGTTCAAAGCCACAATTCCGCATCCGCCTTTTTGACGTCCTTTATTAAAAAAACCTTTGAGCGAAGCAAAATACATTTGCGAGCCACCGTAGCTTTCGTTTTGAACCGATATGTAGTTATTCTTTATACCTGCTATTTTTTTCATAAAGGGTAATAACCTTCCGAATCTTTGGTTATCGAGGCAGAGGCGTTTGTCAGCGAAATAATGTCCTGACTAAACTGCTCATAAAAGCTTTCTGATATTCTCAATTTGAATGTTACATCGGACAGAAAAGTACTTTCAAGAACAGAAAGCTTGTTTTGCTCAAAATAGTGTTGCAAAACGGTGACTTCTTTGTAGGATGAGTTGACGAAAACATCGACACAGTGAGTAACTGTCACGATTTGCGCGTTTGCAAGAGCTTCTTTGACGGCACTTTGGTATGCGCGAATCAATCCGCCCGTACCCAACAAAACTCCTCCGAAATAGCGGGTGACCACGCAGACAACATTGGTTATGTCTGCACCCGTCAGTACTTCGAGCATGGGTTTGCCGGCGCATCCTGCAGGCTCCTTGTCGTCGTTTGATCTAACCAGCTCTTTCCCGGGACCTATTATCATGCATGAACAGTTATGTTTTGCATCATAGTGCTTCTTTTTGATATCCGAAATGAATGCCAGAGCATCGCTTTCGGAATCGACTTCTTTCAGATAGCACAAAAACCGCGATTTTCGATCTTCGAATTCGCCGTAACTTTCTCCTTTTATGGTGTTGTATAAAACTATTTCGTCACTCATGGATTCCGCAATAAAAAGCTTCGATTTTTCTTACTTTTCACAGTGTATCATAGGATTTTGACGTTGACAAACGGGACTGTATGGTAGAATATTATTAAGGCGGATTTTCGTTAATGAAAGGAGGTTACTTATGGAAGAAAAAACAGTACTTGAAGAAATAAAGGAATTGCTCGAGACCAAACAGTATACCTCTTTGCGGCAAACCATGGCTGAGATGAATGCGGCCGATGTGGCTTATTGCATGGAAGAATTGGAAGAACAGGAAATGATGAAAATGTTCAGAATCATGCCTAAAAGCATGGCGGCGGACGTTTTTTCATATCTTGAAACCGATTCACAGCAATTTGTTATCACTGGAATGAGTGAAAAAGATGCCGCGTCCATTATAGATAATCTGATGGCCGATGATGCGACCGACCTTATCGAGGAAATGCCTGCTAACGTCGTTAAGAGAATTTTAGCCAACGCTTCCGCTGAAACGCGCAGAGATATCAATCATCTGCTTCGTTATCCGGAAGACTCGGCCGGTTCGATAATGACGGTCGAATATGTTGACTTGAAAGAATCCATGAGCGTGGAGGATGCAATATCAAGAATCAGACAACGAGGTGTGGATTCGGAGACTATAAACATCTGCTATGTGGTAGATGCCAATCGTAAGCTGGTGGGAACCGTAGCATTAAGGTATTTATTGATTTCGCAGCCGGATGCCATAATAGGCGAAATCATGCATGAAAATGTCATATATTTGAATACCTTGATGGACCAGGAAGAGGTTGCCAGACAGTTCCAGAAATACGACTTTACCGCGATGCCGGTAGTTGATAATGAAGAGAGACTTGTAGGTATCATCACCGTCGATGACGTTGTGGATATCATGCAGGAAGAGGCTACCGAGGATATGGAAAAGATGGCTGCTATTTTGCCTTCCGACAAACCGTATCTTAAAACATCCGTTTTTGAGACGTGGAAGCAGAGAATGCCGTGGCTTTTGCTTTTGATGGTATCGGCTACTTTTACGGGCAGTATTATCACTTCGTTTGAGGATTCACTGGCCAAAATGGCCATATTGGTTGCATATATTCCGATGCTGATGGACACGGGAGGAAACGCCGGAGGACAGGCATCGGTGACCATCATAAGAGGTCTGTCGCTTAACGAGATTGAATTTAAAGATGCGTTCAAGGTTATTTGGAAGGAATTCAGAGTAGCTGTTTTCTGCGGTCTGACTTTGGCTGCAGCCAACTTCGTAAAACTGATGGTTTTTGATAAACTGACGTTTTCTGTTGCTTTGGTAGTTTGCCTTACGTTGATATGCGCCGTAATTATTGCAAAATTTATCGGATGCACGTTGCCTGTATTGGCCAAAATGATAGGCTTTGACCCGGCAGTAATGGCGTCTCCTTTTATTACTACAATCGTTGATGTGGTATCTTTGCTTATATATTTCCAGATTGCCACACATATTCTTAACTTGTGATGAAAGACTATTCGGAAAGCGTAAATTATATATTGGACATTCCCAAATTCGCAGGGAAGAACACGCTCGAGGACACATACGCACTTTTGACCAAACTGTATCACGGCAGGGCCAAGATTGTTCATGTGGCCGGAACAAACGGTAAAGGTTCGGTGACGATGTACCTTTCGGAAATACTGATGCAGATGGGATATAAAGTAGGGACCTTTACGTCCCCGCATCTTGTGGATATTACAGAGAGAATCAGTATTCAAGGCAAGAATATATCTGAAGAAGACTTCACGAAATGCTTTAACGATGTGTATGAGCTGGTAAAAAAGGAAGGGGAGGAAAAGCATCCTTCTTTTTTTGAGTATTTGTTCCTGATGGCCATGGACTACTATGCTCAGAATGAATTGGATTATATTATTCTGGAGACAGGGCTCGGTGGCAGGCTGGATGCAACTAACTGCATTAAGGAAAAGGCGCTTAGTGTTATTACCAAAATCGGGTACGATCACATGGAGTATCTGGGGGATACACTTGAGTCTATAGCGTTCGAGAAGGCAGGAATAATCAAAGAAAATGTTCCTGTGGTATTTTTTGACAATGAAGATGAAACATCCGATGTGATAGTTAAAACTGCCAAAAGCAAAAATAGCGCGTGTTATCCTATCGAGAAAGACAGCTGTCAAATGAACGACTGCGCCAAAGAAAGCATTGATTTTTCCATAGGATGTGAGTATTATAGATTTGATGGTTTGCACCTGGAAACCATAGCTGAATATCAGATATATAATGCTTCCTTGGCGGTTATGGCCGCTTATATACTTGAGAAGGATCTTTTTACCGAAGATGTGGTAAAACAGGGACTTGGAAAGATGTATTGGCCGGGACGAATGGAGCAGATATATCAGGGCGTCTATTTGGACGGAGCCCATAACACTGATGGTATTGAAGCATTCATATCATCAGTTAAAGTACGCTTTTTACATGATAAAGCTGACGAAACACTGTTTAAACGAAGACGTTTAATGTTTGCTGTGGCCAAGGACAAAGAATACCCGAAAATGATTAATATGCTCGTGCATTCGGCGTTATTTACGGATTATTATGTATGCCCGCTTGAAAATCAGCGAAGGGCAACTACTTCCATGATGAAGGAAACGTTCGAAGAATATTCGCCGATTAATGTGAAGTATTTTGAGAATGCCGAGGAGGCTTTTCATTCCGTTATGACTGATAAGAAAGCCGACGAAGAAGTATTTATAGTCGGATCGTTATATTTGGTAGGCCAGATAAAGGCACTGCTAAAGGAGATAAGTTATGCTAGATTTTGAAGAAGAATTACGTAAATTTCATAAGAGCGTTGAAGTGGATGATGCTGAAGAAGCCATCTTTTCACGTGATTTGACAGATATAGCCGATGCACTTATTGAAGTGCTTGACACAGCTAAAAAGACAGGAGATGTCGGTAAATAATGATTTGTTATCGTTGCGGATGTACTCTGTCTGAAAAGAACTTTTGTACAGGCTGCGGTGCCGATGTCGGAACTTACAAAAAGATTTTGGCACTGAGCAACAGTTACTACAACGATGCGCTTGAACGGGCAAATGTGCGTGATTTGTCGGGCGCAATAGTATCTTTAAAGCAGAGTATTAAATTAAATAAAAATAATGTTGATGCCAGAAATTTGCTGGGATTGGTTTACTTTGAGATGGGTGAAGTAGTTGAGGCACTCGGTCAGTGGGTAATCAGTAAGAATATACGTGACACCAAGAACATCGCGACCGATTATATCGATATGATGCAGGAAAACCCTCAGAGACTGGACGGAATGAACCAGAACCTTCGTAAATTCAACCAGTCGCTGGCCCTTTGTTATCAGGACAGTCTTGATTATGCCAAGATTCAGTTAAAGAAGATTCTTTCCGTTGCACCGAAATACTTAAAGGCTCATCAGCTTTTGGCTCTCATTTATATTAAGGACGAAGAATGGGACAAGGCCGAGAGGGAACTTAATAAGTGCAATCAGATAGATACCGGAAATACAACGACGCTTCGTTTTATGCAGGAAGTAGCCACCATGACTGCTCCCGATGAAGGAACCAGATTAAAGGAAAAGAACAAAGGCGAGAAGAACGATGTAAGGGTTTATCAGTCCGGAAATGAGACAATTATTCAGCCGGTCAATAAAAGAGAGTCCCGTACGGCTTCCATTTTACTTAATCTGGCCATCGGTATGGCTATAGGAATTGCCATAGCATTTTTCCTGATATTGCCGGGGAGAATTCAATCGGCCAAAGCTTCCGTAAACGATGAACTTCGTACCGTTTCGGAACAGCTTGACGGAAAGAGCGCTACGATAGATGAACTGGAACTTCAGGTTAACAAACTGGAGGGCGAGAATGACAAATTGAAAGAATCCATGGCCGGTTATTCTACGGGAGGATTGGTATTTGCTTCCGAAAGCCTGATGGCAGCTACTTCGTCATATATTACCAACAGCGAAGATATCGCCTCGGTTGCAGCATATTTGGAACAGATGGATTCGTCATTGGAATCCAGCGAAGAAGAAACTTCGGATGCTTTCAATATTTTGTACGACAGTCTGATGGCGAAGATACAGCCGTCTCTGGCTACGTATTACTATGATTTGGGATACGGAAGCTACAAAGATGAGAACTATGCAGAGGCTATTCCCAATTTGGAACGCGCCTTCAGATATGACCCGACAAACGGGGATGCATGCTTCTATTTGGGAAATTCCTACAGACGTAATGATGAAGAGGATAAAGCGAAGGAAGCATATGCAACGGTAATTGATAATTTCCCCGATTCGGAACGTGCATCAAAAGCAGAAACGTATCTGGCGGAAATGAACAATCAGGAATAATGTATATATGTTTAATCAACTGACACAAAAAGACATAGACGATATGATGGCGGAAATCGAAGACCGAAAGGTCAACGTGAGACCGAAATTGCTCGAAGCCGTTAAAGAGGCACGTGCGCATGGCGATTTGTCGGAAAACTTTGAGTATTATGCCGCCAAAAAAGAAAAGAATGCCAATGAATCAAGAATTCGTTTCCTGGAGAGAATGATTAAAACTGCTGAGGTAATAGATGATTCTTCGGCCGGTGACGAAGTCGGTATAAATGACACGGTTAAAGTATGCTTCATCGAAGATAACGAAGAAGATTCGTACACTATAGTATCAACTATGCGCGGCGACTCACTTCACAATCTTATTACTATCGAATCCCCGATCGGAAAAGCTCTTTTGGGCCACAAAGAAGGAGATACGGTTGAGGTAGAGGTTAATCCGTCGTATTCGTACAAATTGAAGATTTTGAGCATTTCAAAAGACAACCTCGGAGAGGATGCTAAACTGAGAAGCTTTTAATAAGAAGCGGATTTGGTTTTAGAATAAATTAACGAAAGAAAAGTTATTAAAGGAGGTACTTTACGTGAGTGTAAAGGTAGAAAAATTAGAACATAATATGGCCAAGTTAACTATTGAGGTTTCGGCCGATGTGGTTGAAAAGGCTTTAGAGCAGGCATTTGTTAAGCAGAAGAACCAGATTTCGGTTCCCGGCTTCAGAAAGGGTAAAGTTCCCCGTGCCATGATTGAAAAGATGTACGGTCCCGAAGTATTTTATCAGGAAGCCGTTAATATCATGATTCCCGATGCATACGACGAAGCAGTTAATGAGTGTGGTGAAGATATAGTTTCACAGCCCGAAATTGATGTTGTAACAATCAAGAAGGGTGAGCCTTTTGTATTTACTGCAGACGTAGCATTAAAGCCCGATGTAGAACTCGGAAAGTATAAGGGAGTTACAATCGATAAAATCGAAACAGAAGTAACTGAAGAAGACGTAAATAAGGCTCTTGAAAAAGAAAGAGACAACAACGCCAGAAATATTACAGTTACAGACAGACCTGTTAAAGATAAGGATATGACCGTAATCGATTTCGAAGGATTTGTTGACGGTGTTGCATTTGACGGAGGAAAGGGTGAAAATTATCCTCTTACAATCGGTTCCGGAGCATTTATCCCCGGTTTCGAAGAGCAGCTTATCGGCGCAAAGATTGATGAAGAAGTTACCGTTAAAGTAACATTCCCCGAAGATTATCAGGCAGAAGAATTGGCCGGCAAGGCAGCTGAATTTAAGTGTACCGTAAAGGAAATCAAGGAAAAGGAATTGCCTGAACTTGATGATGAGTTTGCTCAGGAAGTTTCCGAATTCGATACATTGGCTGAGTACAAAGAAGATGTAAAGAAGAATCTTGCCGAGAGCAAAGCTAAAGAAGCCAAGGATGAAAAGGAATCAAAGGTTATCGAAGCTATTGTGAACGATGCAAAGATGGATATTCCCGAGGCCATGATTACTACACAGCAGAATCAGATGATTGATGAGTTTGCTCAGAGAATGTCTATGCAGGGATTGACTATGGAGCAGTACTGTCAGTTCACGGGAGCAACATACGATAAGTTATTTGAATCTGTTCGTCCTCAGGCTGAACAGAGAATTAAATCAAGACTCGTTCTCGAAGCAATTGCGAAAGCAGAGAATATCGAAGTAACGGACGCAGATCTTGAAGAAGAATACAAGTCAATGGCAGAAGTATACCAGATGGATGTGGAAAAGATTAAGGAAATGTTGCCCGAGAAGAGTGTCGACGGACTTAAGGAAGACATCAAGGTTAAGAAAGCTGCCGAATTTGCAGTAGCAAATGCTAAGGAGAAATAGTAATGAGTTTAATACCCAACGTCATAGAAACAAACAGCAAGGGTGAGCGATTTTATGATATTTTTTCCCGTCTGTTAAAGGAAAGAATTATCTTTTTGGGAGAAGAAGTTACCGATGTTTCAGCCAGCATCATCGTAGCACAGATGCTGTTTTTGGAAGCAGAAGATCCCGAGAAGGATATTTACTTTTACATTAACAGCCCGGGCGGTTCCGTAACAGCCGGAATGGCTATATACGATACCATGCAGTATGTAAAGTGTGATGTATGTACTTACTGTATGGGTATGGCTGCTTCAATGGGTGCATTCCTTCTTTCCGGTGGTGCGAAAGGCAAGAGATTGGCACTTCCCAATGCGGAAATAATGATTCATCAGCCTTTGGGCGGCGCACAGGGACAGGCTACCGAAATCGAGATTGCTGCCAAGCACATCTTAAAGACCAAAGAAAAATTGAACAGAATCCTTTCGGAGAACTGTGGAAGATCATATGAAGAAATCTGCGAAGCAACAGACAGAGATAATTGGCTGACAGCCCAGGAAGCTATGGACTTCGGCATTATCGACAGAGTCGTAACCAGCAGAACAGAGGAGTAAAAAGTGGCAAAGGACAGCAAATACTGTTGCTCGTTCTGCGGCAAAAGTCAGGATGAGGTTCGAAAGCTTATAGCAGGACCCAATAATATTTTTATTTGTGATGAATGCATAGAATTGTGCTCGGATATCATAGATGAAGAATTTGAAGACATAGATGATTCAGCCGAAAAGAGCGACACAGCCATTAATTTATTGAAACCGCAGGAAATAAAGAACTTCCTGGATGACTATGTTATCGGACAGGATGAAGCCAAAAAGGTTCTTTCCGTAGCGGTTTACAATCACTACAAGAGAATAGTATATCCAAAGAAGAACGAAGATGATGTCGAACTTCAAAAGTCGAACATTATCATGATTGGACCTACGGGTTCCGGTAAAACATATTTGGCACAGACATTGGCAAAGATAATTAATGTTCCTTTTGCCATAGCTGATGCTACTACATTGACGGAAGCCGGATACGTAGGTGAGGATGTCGAAAATATTCTCCTTAAACTGGTACAGGCTGCCGATTATGATGTTGAAAAAGCCGAACTTGGAATTATCTACATCGATGAAATCGATAAGATTACAAAGAAATCCGAGAATGTTTCAATTACGAGAGATGTTTCCGGAGAAGGAGTTCAGCAGGCACTTTTGAAGATCATCGAAGGAACCGTGGCGTCCGTTCCGCCTCAGGGAGGCAGAAAGCATCCGCACCAGGAATTGATTCCTGTTAATACTCAGAATATTTTGTTTATCTGCGGAGGCGCTTTTGACGGACTTGAGAAAATAGTCGAAAACAGACTGAATCGCAACAGCATCGGTTTTGGTGCAGAGGTTGCCGCGAAGGCTTCGTTTGAAAACGACGAACTTTTTAAAGAAGTGGTGCCTCAGGATCTGGTCAAATTCGGACTTATTCCCGAATTTGTCGGACGTGTTCCCATCAATGTTTCACTCGACGGACTTGATGAGGATGCACTGGTGAGAATTCTCACAGAGCCCAAGAACGCATTGGTTAAGCAATACGCAAAGCTCTTTGAGTATGATAATGTTGAACTTGATTTTGATGAGGATGCGATTCGTGAGATAGCGCGTTTGGCATTTGACCGAAAGACGGGAGCCAGAGGCTTGCGTTCAATAATGGAAAAGGCCATGATGAACGTCATGTTTGAGATACCTTCGGATAATAAGATAAAGAAGGTAATCATTACCAAGGATTGCGTTGACGGAAAAGGTGAACCTCAGATTATTAGATAGTATAGTGGCAGTCATTTTTGACTGCCATTAACTTTTGGGAAGACAAATGGTTATTAAAAGTGTAAATTTGGAAACAGTTTGCGGTGTTACCAGTGTGATTCCGCAAAATGACAAGGTTGAATTTGCTTTTGCGGGCAAATCAAATGTCGGTAAGTCCAGCCTGATAAACGGATTGATGAACAGAAAGTCCCTGGCTCGTACTTCTGCTTCGCCCGGAAAGACTCAAACTATTAATTTTTATAATATTAACGATGAGATGTATTTCGTTGATCTGCCGGGGTACGGATATGCAAAGGTGTCCGAAAAGGAAAAAGAAAAATGGGGAAAGATGATTGAAAAATATCTGCGTATGTCAAAGATGCTGCGCTGTGTTTTCCTGCTTGTGGATATTCGACATGAGCCTTCCGCCAACGACAGACAGATGTACGAGTGGATTCTCTCGCAAGGATTTAATCCTGTAATCATTGCAACCAAGTTAGACAAGATTAACAGGTCACAGATTGATAAAAATCTTAAGTGCATAAGAACTTCTCTGAAAACCACTCCCGATACGAAAATTTTTCCTTATTCGGCGGTAACCAAACAGGGCAGAGACGAAATATATGAATATATAGACAGCATTACTGCCGATTCACAGTAAGGCTTTAGGATATAGTTTGACTTATCTTTGGGCCTAGGTGTATAATGATGTGATTAAAGAAGGAGCATTGTTATGAGTATCGGAATTTACGATTTTCAACCCTATATTTATAACACCAATCAGATTAGTCCGGCCAGCATGAATCGAGTCAAGCCGGTGGATGATGATGTAACAAAATCTTCTACGGACTACTCTGCATTAACTGATATGTCAAAGAATGTAAATCCTTTAAAGAAAGGTCAGAGTGCTGATTTTTCAGCCATTCTTGACAGCCAGATGGCCATGAGCCGATTAAATGAGGCTCGAGTCATGGTGCCTTCGGGCGAAGATAATTAGTAAATAAGCTAAGCAGTCCTTTAGGGACTGCTTATTTTTCGAAATATACATAAATGAAACGGAGAACAGATATGAATAAAGAATTGGGAAAAACATATGATCCTAAAGAGATTGAGGATCGTTTATACGACAAATGGGTAACAAAGAAATATTTTCATGCGGAGGTTGATGAAACAAAGACTCCCTTTACAATCGTGATTCCGCCTCCGAATATAACAGGACAGCTGCATATGGGTCATGCTCTTGACAATACCATGCAGGATATTTTGATCAGATATAAGCGTATGCAGGGGTATAATGCTCTGTGGCAGCCGGGAACAGACCATGCGTCTATAGCAACCGAAGTAAAGATTATCGAAACCCTCAAAAAGGAAGGTATTGATAAGGAAGATCTCGGACGCGAAAAATTCCTTGAAAGAGCATGGGAATGGAAAAAGGAATATGGTGGCAGAATAATTAATCAGCTGAAGAAGATGGGATCATCCTGCGACTGGGACAGAGAACGTTTCACAATGGATGAAGGCTGCAATAAGGCCGTTACGGAAGTCTTTTGCAAAATGTATGAAAAGGGCTGGATATACAAAGGCAGCAGAATTATTAACTGGTGCCCTGTATGTAATACGTCCATTTCCGATGCCGAAGTTTTGTATGAAGAACAGGCAGGACATTTTTGGCATATCAAATATCCTCTTGTTGATGAAAACGGAAAACCCAGTACGACAGAGTTTTTAACATTTGCAACAACGCGTCCCGAAACAATGCTTGGAGATACTGCTGTAGCAGTTAATCCCAAAGATGACAGATATACATATCTACACGGCAGAATGGTATGGTTACCGCTGGTAAACAAAGCCATTCCTGTTGTTTGTGATGAATATGTTGACATGGAATTCGGTACAGGTGTAGTTAAGATAACGCCTGCACATGACCCGAACGATTTCGAAGTAGGAAAGCGTCATAATCTGCCCGAAATCAATATTATGAACGATGATGCTACCATTAATAAAAACGGCGGCAAATTCGAGGGAATGGACAGATATGAAGCCAGAAAGGCCATTGTCAGCGAATTGGATGAGTTGGGATTACTCGTAAAAATTGAAGATTATTCTCACAATGTAGGTACGCATGACAGATGTAAAACTACCATCGAGCCGCTTATAAAAATGCAATGGTTTGTAAAGATGGATGAACTGATTAAGCCGGCTGTTGAGGCAGTTAAGTCGGGTGATATAGAATTAATTCCCAAGCGTATGGAGAAAACATACTTTAACTGGACCGATAACATCAGAGACTGGTGTATTTCAAGACAGTTATGGTGGGGCCACAGAATTCCCGCATACTATTGCGAGGACTGTGGTGAAATCATGGTATCAAAGGAAGCACCTTCAAAGTGCCCTAAGTGCGGATCGACCAAGCTGAATCAGGATCCCGATACTTTGGATACATGGTTCAGTTCTGCATTATGGCCGTTCTCAACTTTGGGATGGCCCGAAAAGACTAAAGACCTTGAGTATTTTTATCCTACCGATGTATTGGTAACAGGATATGACATCATATTCTTCTGGGTTATCAGAATGATTTTCTCGGGATTTGAACAGATGGGCGAAAAGCCGTTTAAGACAGTATTGTTCCACGGCTTGGTTCGTGATGACCAGGGTAGAAAGATGAGTAAATCTCTCGGTAACGGAATCGATCCTTTGGAAATTATCGATAAATACGGTGCTGATGCCCTGAGATTGACTTTGATTACCGGAAATGCGCCCGGTAACGATATGAGATTCTATATGTCAAGAGTTGAAGCTTCCAGAAACTTTGCAAATAAGGTTTGGAATGCTTCCAGATTTTTGATGATGAACCTTAATAATGATGAAGCTATCGCCAAAGCCGTTGACTTGGCTGATGCAGACTTGTTAAAACTCGAACCTGTTGACAAGTGGATTCTTTCAAAACTGAATACATTGGTAAAGGACGTTACCGAAAACATGGATTCTTTTGAATTGGGAATTGCTGTTCAAAAGGTATATGACTTTATCTGGGATGAATTCTGCGATTGGTATATAGAGATGGTTAAACCCCGTCTTTACAATTCCGATAATGCGGAATCGAAGACGGCTGCTTTGTGGACGGCAAAGACAGTATTGATAGATGCACTTAAGTTGTTGCATCCCTATATGCCGTTTATTACGGAAGAAATATTCTGTACCGTTCAGTCAAAGGAAGAATCAATAATGATTTCCGATTGGCCGAAGTTCACAACGGATAGATGCTTTGATAAAGAAGAAAAAGATATCGAGACAATTAAAGAAGCTGTCAGAGGTATCAGAAATGTCAGAACAGGAATGAACGTAGCACCTTCAAAGAAAGCTTCTGTTTATGTAGTATCTGATAATGACGGAATTATTAATACATTTAACGAAGGAAAGCTTTTCTTTGCATCGCTGGCATATGCTTCGGATGTATTTGTTCAAAAGGATAAGAGCAATATCGCAGAGGATGCGGTTTCGGTAGTTATTCCCAATGCCACATTGTACATCCCTTTTGCGGAATTGGTTGATATCAGTGCGGAAATTGAACGTTTAAAGAATGAAAAGATTCGCCTTGAGGGTGAATTGAAGCGTGTAAACGGCATGCTCGGAAATGAAAAGTTCATTTCAAAAGCTCCTGCCGAGAAGATTAACGAAGAAAAAGAGAAGCTTAAGAAATATACCGATATGATGGATCAGGTGTGCGAAAGACTGGCACAATTATCGAAACTGTGATAAACTCCAACGTGAGGCAAACCGGAGGGTGATATGGGAAAAATCAGTATATTTACAGGGGAAGGCCACGGGAAAACACCTGCAGCAATCGGAGAAGCAATAAAATTGGCCGAAAACGGTAAAAGCGTTGTTATTATTCAGTTCATGAAAGGAAAAGGACTGAATAATTCGGATTATCTTTCACGGCTTGAACCTGAAATAAAGCTCTTCAGATTTGAAAAGTCTGATACTAATTTTGAATCTCTTTCCAAGGAAAAGCAGGACGAGGAGATCTTCAATATTAAGAACGGCTTCAATTTTGCCAAAAAAGTAATAAGTACGGGAGGGTGCGACCTGCTGATACTTGATGAAATACTCGGAACGGTCGACAATAACATTATTTCCGCAGATGAGTTGGCGGAATTGCTGAAGCTAAGATCGGACAGTATGGATATTATTCTTACGGGAATTAATTTGAATGAGAAAATATTGGCCATGGCAGATGCTGTGACTAAATTGGATTTAGTTAAATAGGAGGAGACTAAAGTGGCTATTTTTAAGGGCGCCGGTGTCGCTATAACAACACCTTTCAAAACTAACGGAGAGGTTGATTATGATTTATTTACCAAACAGATTGAATATCAGATAGCAAACAAGACTGATGCAATCATAGTTTGTGGTACAACCGGAGAGGCTTCCACACTTTCACATGAAGAGCATATTTCGGTTATTAAGCACTGCTGTGAAGTGGTAAATAAGCGCATTCCTGTTATTGCCGGAACCGGTTCAAACTGCACAGATACAGCAATTTACCTTTCACAGGAAGCACAGAAGGCCGGTGCGGACGGAATTTTGGTTGTTTCTCCTTACTATAACAAAGCTACTCAGAAGGGATTGTACGAGCATTTCAAGATGGTTGCCGAATCTGTTACGATTCCCATGATTTTGTATAATATTCAGGGCAGAACCGGTGTTAACATTGCTCCCGATACCATAGCAAAGCTTTACAAGGATGTACCTAACATAGTCGGAGTTAAGGAAGCTTCGGGTAATATTTCACAGGTTGCCAAAATTATGCAACTTACAGACGGAAAGATTGATTTGTATTCAGGTAATGATGATCAGATCGTTCCCATTTTGTCATTGGGAGGAAGCGGAGTAATATCTGTTCTTTCCATAATTGCTCCCGAACAGACACATAACATTTGCCAGCTCTTCTTTGACGGAAAGACAGAGGAATCATGTAAAGAACAGTTAAGAGCATTGCCGCTTATTGATGCTCTGTTCTGCGAGGTTAATCCTATTCCTGCAAAGAAAGCTATCTGCCTGCAGGGAAGAGATACGGGCGTTGTTCGTCGTCCATTAACCGTTATGGAAGATGCTAATGCCGAGAAACTTGAAAAAGCTATGAAAGAATATGGAGTGTTATAAGATGATAAATGTATTGATGCACGGTTGCTGCGGACGAATGGGACAGATGATAAGTTCTCTTTGCGAGACTTCCGATTCCGTTAAAATAGTAGCCGGAGTGGATATTTATGATAACGGCAAATGCGCTTATCCTGTTTTTGCCTCAATTGACAAATGTGATATTCCTTATGATGTGGTTATTGATTTTTCTAATGCGTCGATTTTTGATTCGCTTATGGATTATTGTGTTGCGAATAAGAAGCCGATTGTTTTGTGTACCACAGGGTTATCCGAGGCACAAATTAATAAGGTTAAAGAATCTTCAAAGGAGATAGCAATTCTTAAGTCTGCAAATATGTCAATCGGCATTAATATGCTTATTAAATTGCTCAAAGAAATCACACCTGTTTTGGCAGATGAAGGTTTTGACATTGAAATAGTTGAAAAACACCACAATCAAAAGCTTGATGCACCTTCAGGTACGGCTCTTGCTTTGGGTGATGCGTGCAATGAAGCTTTGGATGAAAAGTATGAATATATTTTTGACAGAAGTCAAAGACGTGAAGTAAGACCTAAAAAGGAAATCGGTTTTTCCGCTGTTCGAGGCGGAACGATAGTCGGTGACCATGACGTTATTTTTGCAGGCACCGATGAAGTGATTACTTTATCGCATACGGCTTATTCCAGAAATGTATTTGCAAAAGGCGCCATAGCCGCTGCTGCATTTTTGTATGATAAGAAACCCGGATGGTATGATATGTCGGATGTGATTGGATAAAGATATGAATAATTTTGATGAAACGGAACTTAAGTATTTAAAAAGTTTATCAAAACAGTACCCTACGGTTGCTTCGGCCTGCACTGAGATTATCAATTTGCAGGCCATTTTAAATTTACCGAAAGGCACGGAACATTTTCTTACGGATATTCACGGTGAATACGAACAGTTTGTTCATGTTTTGAAGAACGGATCCGGTGCGGTTCGAGCTGCAGTGGACGAAGAACTGGGAAACTCCATTTCTGATAAAGACAGACGCGCACTTGCTACGTTGATTTATTATCCGCAGGAAAAATTGGATATAGTAGAGGCAACAGAGGATAATATCGAAGATTGGTACAAGATTACCTTACACAGATTGGTGCAGATTACCAAGCATGTTGCCAGCAAATATACGCGGTCAAAGGTAAGAAAAGCTCTTCCCAAAGAATTCGCATATGTTATCGAAGAACTGATAACCGAAAGAAGTGATATTTCCGATAAGGAAATGTACTATAACGAGATTATTCATACAATTATAAGGATAGGCTCTGCAAAGGACTTCATTATAGCTATTTGCAATCTGATTCAAAGAATGGTAGTGGATCATTTGCATATAGTGGGAGATATTTATGACAGAGGTCCCGGACCGCATATTATTATGGATGCACTGCGTTCATATCATTCCGTAGACATTCAGTGGGGTAATCATGATATTGTCTGGATGGGAGCTGCGTGCGGACATCTGGCTTCGATAGCAACGGTAATCCGTATAGCTACGAGGTACGGAAACCTGGACACCATTGAAGACGGTTACGGTATCAACCTGATTCCTTTAGCCACTTTCGCCATGAAAACCTACAAAGATACCGATTGCAGTGCTTTCGGTATTAAATATAACAATGACTATAATACGCAGGATTTGAGCCTTGATATGATGATTCACAAGGCTATTGCGATAATACAGTTCAAACTTGAAGGTCAGGTAATCAAGATGCATCCCGAATTCGAAATGAATGACAGACTGCTGCTTGACAAGATAGATTTTGAAAAAGGCACGATAATGTGTTACGGCAAGGAATACAAAATGAAAGATACGGATTTTCCTACCGTAGATCCGAAAGATCCCTACTGGCTGACCGAAGAAGAAATAAATGTGATGAACAGAATCAGACATGCATTTTTAAAGTGCGAAAAATTGCAGAAGCATGTCAGGTTCTTATATACGAACGGTGGATTATACAAGATTCACAATTCCAATCTTTTGTATCACGGATGTGTTCCCGTAGATGAAAACGGAGAATTCAAGTCCGTACAACTGGAAGGAAAATCATATAGCGGCCGCGCCTTGTATGATGTTTTGGATAATTATGCCAGAAAAGCATATTACGAAAAGAATGATACCAAAGGAATGCGAAAAGCACAGGATTATTTGTGGTATATCTGGGCAGGCCCCAATTCTCCCGTATTCGGTAAGGACAAAATGACTACCTTCGAGCGTTACTTTATCGAAGACGAAGAAACACACAAAGAAGTAAAGAACCCGTACTATTCAAAACTTGATGATGTGCAGTTCTTGAACAAAATAATTCGGGAGTTTGATTTGTCGGAAGAAAAATCACACATAATAAACGGGCATGTCCCGGTAGAACTTAGAAAGGGCGAATCCCCGATTAAGTGTGACGGCAAATTGCTTATTATAGACGGAGGCTTTTCACGGGCCTATCAGGGTAAAACGGGTATAGCCGGGTATACACTGGTAGCCAATTCACACGGAATGAGGCTTGTAGCGCACGAACCGTTTGAATCTACCGAAAAGGCAATCATTAATGAAACGGATATTATTTCCGATACCATGCAGGTTGAGATAGCTCCTTCGAGAATCAGAGTCGCTCAGACCGATATCGGATTGGAAATTAAAGACAGTATAAAGCAACTTGAAAGATTACTTAGTGCATATCGCGACGGTGTGCTGGTTGAGAAGGTATAATGAAATTTCGCCCCTGTATAGATATTCATGACGGAAAAGTAAAACAAATAGTCGGAAAGAGCCTTACTGAAGAAGGCAAGCCGATAGAAAATTTTGTCTCTTCGTATGATGCCGATTATTTTGCTTCCGTATATAAGGAAAAAGATTTGCCGGGAGGGCATGTTATTATTCTGAATTCCAAAGGAACTCAAGAATATGAGATGTCAAAAGCTCAGGCAAAAAAAGCACTTATGGCTTATCCGGGAGGGTTGGCTGTCGGAGGCGGCATCGATATTGATAATGCTGATGAATTCCTAAAAAGCGGAGCTTCGCATGTGATAGTTACTTCGTATGTTTTTAAGGACGGCAGGATTAATATGGAAGCACTGGAAAAACTGTCCGATAAAGTAACGAAGAAACGTTTGATCTTGGATTTGAGCTGTAAGAAAAAGGACGATGGTTACTATATTACCACCGACCGCTGGACCAAGTTTACCGATGTTTTGCTTAATAAAGATACTCTGAACATGCTTTCCGAGTATTGCGATGAATTTTTAGTGCATGCTTCCGATGTGGAAGGTATGTCAAAGGGAATAGAACAGGATGTTGTCAAGATACTGACAGATTCACCAATCCCCGTGACATATGCCGGGGGAGTTCACAAAATTGATGACTTGGCACTCCTGAGAAGGATTTCCAATGGGAAGGTGGATGTAACGATTGGAAGTGCTCTTGATATTTTCGGTGGAAATCTGAAAATGAATGAAATAATAGAGTTTATTAAAGGATAAATGTAACAAAGGCTCTGACGATAATCGTCAGAGCCTTTTATTAATCCGTAAAACTAGTTCTACTAATATATTATATGCAATAGAATATACTATTTAATAGGCACATCGTGTTACCAGATCGATAGCTTTAACCTCAAATTAAAGCTTTGTTACGTTAACAGCCTGAGGTCCCTTTTCTCCGTCAACAACTTCGAACTCAACAGCAGCGCCTTCTTCCAATGTCTTAAAGCCTTCCATGTTTAATCCGGAGTAGTGAACGAATACATCTTTGCCTGATTCATCAGAGATGAAACCATAGCCCTTCTGGTTGTTAAACCACTTTACTGTACCTTTGTTCATAGTAAAGTACCTCCAAAAAAATAAGAAAAAATTATCGCACAATTACGACAACTTGAGAATAGCATAAAGTGTTTTTGTTGTAAAGAAAAAATAAACGGAATTTTTACGGAAAATTCGGGCTTTACGGAGCCTCGATTTGTGTTTTTTTTACGGTTGTGGTAAAATGTTTCGGAATTGTTACGAAGGAGTTATTCCAACACGGAATTAACCGGTAACGGAGGGCTTTTATGGAAGAAACAAAGAAAAAGGTGAGGAACAAGTACGCCGTAATGATTGTCAAAGAAAAAGACGGCGGAGCCATTTCCACTCATCATATAGGTACGGCTTTGGTAGAGTTCATTTTGATACTGCTGTTTGCCATTATGGCATTCTTTGTATGCAAAATGATATATGATTCGATAGTAATTAAGGATTTAAGAAAACAGTTGGTGGATCAGATAGTAATCGTTAATGATTTAACGGACCAAAACGAATCGCTGACGGTTGAAAATGATACATTAAGTTCAAAAGTTGCATTGCTTAGCGAAACGGTAACGAAAAAAGCGGCAACAGAGGAAGCATATACACAGGTTGAGAGCGAAAACGCAATTCCGAAGGGATTTCCTTTGAGTTCGGGAACATCTACCTGGGTCAGTGAGACAGAAGATGATAATCCGATTTTGAAGTTTGAAGCTTCTACCGGAATAAACATTGTTTCTTCCGGAGCCGGAACGGTATTCAGCATAAACGATGATGCAGAATACGGAAACAAAATAGTGATTGACCATGGAAACGGATATAAATCCATATACAGAAATTCCGGAGACGTGCTGGTTAAAGAGGGCGATGTCCTCGGAAAAGGATATATTCTTTTTGCGGTAAGCGATGAAAATACCACATTGGGATATCAGGTTACTTTGGATGACAATTATATTGATCCCATGGAAGTAATCGAAGTTAGCGGTTAATAAAGTTGATAATGAAAAAGCTGCAGGTTTTCCTGCAGCTTTCGTTTTACTGTTTTTTATTGCCGAATTCGTCGAGCATTTTTTCGATAAGCAGTTTTTTGGTATATACATCGTATCCGAGCATGAATATGAAAGAAAACATTTGAAGCATTTCGCGGTCTTCGTCTTCACATTCGGTAAACGTCAACTTGCTTCGCTCGAACTTTTTGGTAATATCTTCTTTTAGTTCTTCGGTTCTTTCTTTTTCCATGCTGAAAACTTCATCATACACGGAACACAGGTCAGGTACTTTGTCCGAATCGAAATAGCGTTCTACCAAAGGTGAGAGCATGGTCTGAATATCGTTTATGGACAAAAGGCCTTTGCTGTAATATATGAAAATGAGCATTACGAGATGCTCTTTCGAATACTTCTTCTTTACAGGAGGAGGCAACAAATCGTTTTTGGCATAATTGTTTATCATGGTCTTGGTTAATATCTTGTCTTCATCGGGATTTCGGGTGGAAGATTTAAGCTTTTCTTCCATGAAAGTTGTAACCTGATCCATGTATAAATCAATGTTGGGTAACTCACTTGACTTGATGTTGTTGATTCTGTCGAGTGAAGAAAGAATACTGTTTAGTAAGTCGTTTTTGTCCAGCGTCATATTAATACCTCCTGAAACGATATTAGTATAACACCAAATGGTTTTAAAAACCAGATATTAAAGCAACATGCCTGCAATTGCGCCTGTTGTCCAAGCAAGCTGCAGATTAAATCCTCCGCAGTCTCCGTGCAAATCCAGTATCTCTCCGGCAAAATACAGACCTGAAGCCAGTTTGCTTTCCATTGTATCTTTTACCTGCGAAATGTCGATACCACCCATGCATATTTGTGCATCTTCAAAGGTGTTGGTTCCGGATACACATACTTTAAACTCTTTAATCATTTCAATCAATCGATCGAGTTCGCTCTCAGTAAGAGACGAAAACAATGATCGCATATTTACGGAACTGAGTTTAAGAATCAGTTCGGCCAATTTTTTCGGTAGAATTCCCGTCAGCAATTCATAGCATTCGCGCTGAGGATATTCCGAAATTTTGTTTTTGAGAATGCTTCGCAAATCCTCACGTGAAAATTCCGACATAAAATCGATGAGGATATAAGGATTTTTCGTGCACAGCGGGAGACGGTTGGACAGATTCATGGCCACTATCCCGGATATGCCGTAATTTGTTATCTGTAATTCGCCGTATTCTTTGTATATGCAACCCGAGTGCCCGGTATCATATAAAGAAAGCACGGCACCGATTCTGATACCGGCTATTTCTTTATAGAAATCTTCACAACAGCGTATTTGGACAAGCCCGGGGCTGACCGGATTGATATGATGTTCGAGCATTTCGACCAAGGCATAGCCGGAACCGTCGCTTCCTGTTTTGGAGGAGGCTTTGCTTCCGGGACAAAGTATTACTTTGTTACATTCTAATTTCGATTCGTCGGTTCGAACTTCAAACTTGTCTCCGGAGATTCTGGTGATGTTTTGAACTTCGCAATTTAGGATGACATCGATTTTTAAATCTCTGATTTTGAATCTTAATGCATCCAAAACGGAACTGGCCTGATCTGAATAAGGGTAAACCAAGGTTCCTCGCTTTTTTAGAACAATTCCGAGGGACTCAAAGAACTTTACGGTGGACTCATATCCGAAGCGGGCAAAAATGCTGTCTATGAATTCTTTGTCACAAAGAGGGTAGTATTCGGAAGGATTTTGTTTAAGCAATTCGTTTGTCAGATTGCATCGTCCGTTTCCGGTTACCAGTATTTTCTTTCCCACGCGGTCTTTGTGCTCCAACAGGGTTACGGAATGTCCGTTCTGTGCTGCTGTGATGGCAGCCGTCATTCCGGATGCTCCTGCACCAATAATAATTACTTTCATATAATCATTCTTTCAATAATATCAGTATGTTGATAACGGTTACACAGACTATTGTAACTTAGGAGGGCTACCTGTCAATAGCAGGAACAGTCGTTGCTTTGAAATGTTGTCATCTTTTAACGTTGTAAAATTTCTTTACTTTAAAACTCTAAAGTGTTAAAATAATGATGCTTGTGAGTATGACTTATGGGGGTATTTTTATGAACAGCAAAATTAAAACACCTGCGGTTGATCATTTGTTTGACGCAATACTGACATTGGAAACACCTGAAGAATGTTACAAATTTTTTGAGGATTTGTGTACTATCAACGAGATACTCAGTTTGTCTCAGCGATATGAAGTTGCATCGATGCTCGAAAAGAAAAATACTTATTTGGAGATAGCTGAAAAGACCGGAGCGTCAACGGCTACCATTTCGCGTGTAAACAGATCGCTCAATTATGGAAATGACGGTTACGAACTTGTTTTCGACCGCCTTTCAAAGAAGTAAATTAATGGACAAATATTGTGCCAAAATGATATAATATTTGTCAGTGGTTTTCACAGTAAGTTAATGTAGGAGGTTATTAACATGGGATTAATTAAAGCATTAACCGGAGCTGTCGGTGGTGTAGTATCAGACCAGTGGAAAGAGTATTTTTACTGCGATTCATTGGATACCAACATTCTGGTAGCTAAAGGTAAAAAGAGAACAAACGGAAATAACAAGGGACAGGATAATATAATTACAAACGGTTCTGCTATTTCGATTAATGAAGGTCAGTGTATGATTATCGTTGATGACGGTAAGGTAGTTGAACTTTGTGCTGAACCCGGAGTATTTACTTACGATACTTCATCTGAACCTTCAATCTTTTCCGGCAGTCTCGGTGAGAGCATAAAGAACACATTTAAGACTATCGGAAAGCGTATTACCTTTGCCGGAGATACAGCTCATGATCAGAGAATTTATTTCTTCAATACAAAAGAAATCATGGGAAATAAATACGGTACGGCCAACCCCGTTCCTTTCCGTGTAGTTGATGCAAGAATTGGTCTTGACATGGATATTTCAATCAGATGTAACGGTGAATATTCATACAAGATTACCGATCCTATTTTATTCTATACAAATGTATGCGGTAACGTAACCGATACATACGACAGATCAAAGATTGATTCTCAGTTGAAGTCTGAATTGCTTACGGCTTTGCAGCCTGCTTTTTCAAGAATTTCTGATATGGGAATCAGATACTCATCAGTTCCCGGACATACACAGGAACTTGCTGATGCATTAAATGAAGTATTGTCTGAAAAGTGGGGCAATCTGCGTGGCATTCAAATCGTAGCATTCGGTGTTAATACCATGAAGGCTTCTGAAGAAGATGAAAACATGATTAAGGAACTTCAGAGATCCGCAGCATTGTCTAATCCGGCTATGAGACAGGGATATATTGCAGGTGCTACAGGCACTGCTATGCAGGCTGCAGCAGCTAATACCAACGCAGGACCTGTAATGGCATTTGCAGGAATGAACATGGCTAATATGGTCGGCGCAAATTCAGGTGTTTACGGTGGAGATCAGGGAACTCCCATTCCCGCTCCTGTTCAGGGACAGCCCGTAGCAGGCTCTGCTCCTACACCCGCTCCCGCACCCGCAGGTTGGACTTGCTCTTGCGGACATACAGGAAATACCGGTAAATTCTGTGCTGAATGCGGAAAGCCTCAGCCTGCTCCCGCAGAAGGATGGACATGCTCATGCGGTGCGGTTAACCAGGGCAAGTTCTGCAGCAACTGTGGTGCTAAAAAGCCTGCAGGAGCTCCTTTGTACAAGTGCGACAAATGCGGATGGACACCTGAAGATCCTAAGAATCCGCCTAAGTTCTGCCCTGAGTGCGGAGATCCTTTCGACGATTCGGATGTACAGTAAAATCGTGTTAGTAAATTAACAGATTATTTTTTTCTTGGCGGGAGGAAAACTTCCCGCCAAGAATTTCATTTATGGGAGATAGTATTATGCCTGAAGAATTCAATTCCTTTGGTGAAGCAAATGTAGTAACCACAATGGAAGAAACTGATAAAAAATGTCCCAATTGCGGCGGAACGATGGATTTCGACCCTGCAACGGGCGGACTTCGTTGCCCCTATTGTGATTTTACGAAAGAGATAGAGGTAACCGAAGGCGAAGCATTATCCGCAGAAGAATTGTCTTTGGATGATGCCGAAAATACGGCTAATTGTGACTGGGGAGTTGCAACCAAAACAGTAATCTGCAAGAGCTGTGGCGCAGAGTCTGTGTATGATGTACAGGAAATATCTGCCGTATGTCCTTATTGCGGATCAAATCAGGTTATGGAAGCTGCCGATACCAAGACTATGGCACCCGGCGGTGTAGTACCTTTCAAGATTGACGAAAAGGAAGCTGCCAACAGATTTTCATCATGGATAAAGAGTAAATTCTTTGCACCTAAATTGGCGAAAGAATCTGCTACGGCAAAGAATTTCAAAGGAATATATCTGCCGTATTGGACATTTGATGCCAACACCTTGTCTATGTACAGAGCAGAATACGGCAAAGACAGAAGAGTTAAAAAGAGTGACGGAAACACAGAAATCGTTACAGACTGGTTCCCGACGAGAGGTGCTCATCAGATGGCATTTGATGATGAACTTGTATGCGGAACAACACAGCATGACGCCGGAATGATGATGGCTATATCACCTTTCGATACAGCAGATAATAAAGCCTACAAGCCCGAATATGTGGCCGGCTTCGGTGCGGAAAGATATACTGTCGGGGTTAAAGAAGCATGGGAAAAGGCAAAAATTTCCATTAAGGGCAAAATTAATTCTTCAATTACCGGCAAGATAATAAAGGAAAATAACGCAGACCATGTTCGTAATTTGAATGTTAACTCACATTTCAAAGATATGACATACAAATATCTGCTTTTGCCCGTATGGATCAGTTCATATACTTATAAAGATAAGGTATATCAGTTCATGGTTAACGGCCAGAGCGGAAAGGTTTCGGGAAAATCACCTGTTTCTGTGCCTAAGGTTATTCTTACAATTGCAATTATTATTCTGGCAATTGTTCTGCTTCGCTTCCTTCTCGGAAGATAAAGTAAAGCAATTTATTAAAGGTCAGGGTATGATTACCCTGACCTTATTTTAGCAATACGGAGAAATGAAACATGTCAATTTATGACACATTAAACGAACAACAAAAAAAGGCTGTTTTTACTACCGAAGGCCCGTTACTGGTATTGGCGGGTGCAGGATCCGGCAAGACACGAGCACTGACACATAGGATAGCGTATTTGGTTGATGAAATGGGAGTTGATCCTTACAGCATTATGGCTATTACGTTCACCAATAAAGCCGCCGGTGAAATGAAGGAGCGAGTAGAAAAACTGGTGGGTTGCGGCAGAGAATCAATTTGGGTCACAACTTTCCACAGCTCCTGTGTCAGAATTTTGAGACGTTTTGCCGACAAAATAGGATATGAGAATAATTTTACAATATATGATGCGGATGACTCAAAGCAGGTAATGAAAGATGTTTGCAAAAGACTGAACATCGATACCAAGATATTGAAAGAAAGAACCATACTGAATGCAATTTCTTCGTGTAAGGATGAGGTAATGAGCCCGGATGAATATGCTCAGATATCCGCAAATGACCTGCGTTCATCCAGAATGGCCGAAGCGTATAAAGAGTATCAGAAAGCCCTGCGGCTTAATAATGCCATGGACTTTGATGATCTGATCATGAATACGGTTATCTTGTTTAATGAAAATCCCGATGTACTTGATTCATATCAGAAGCGTTTTAAATACATTATGGTTGATGAGTATCAGGATACCAATACAGCACAGTTTCGATTAATCAGATTGTTAGCCGGTGGATATAAGAATTTGTGCGTTGTCGGAGATGACGACCAGTCGATATACAAATTCCGAGGGGCAAATGTCAGAAACATTCTGGATTTTGAAAAGTACTATCCCGAAGCTACGGTAATCAGGCTGGAACAGAATTACAGATCCACACAGAATATTTTGGATGCAGCCAACAGCGTGATTTCGCATAATGTAGGCCGAAAAGAAAAAAGTCTTTGGACGACAAAGGAAGGCGGAAATAAAATACACCTTCGTCAGTTCGACAATGCCTATGAAGAGGCAGAGTTTATAGCTTCGGATATAGCGCAAAAGAATCGCAGAGAAGGACTTATGCTGAGCGATGTGGCAGTTTTGTACAGAACAAATGCCCAGTCGCGCTTGCTGGAAGAAAAATTTGTCTACGAGGGTTTGCCGTATAATGTTGTCGGCGGTGTTAACTTCTACCAAAGACGTGAGATAAAGGATATTTTGGCTTACCTAAAGACCATTGATAACGGCAAAGACGATTTGTGCGTAAAGCGAATAATCAATGTTCCCAAAAGAGGAATAGGTAATACTACTATTGATAAAATATCCGATTATGCGCTGCAAAATGAAATCAGTTTCTTTGAGGCTCTGCAAGATTCGGAGAATATTACTACCTTGGGAAAGAGTTCATCAAAACTCAGGGCTTTTGCCAATATGATAGTGGTTCTACGCACAAAGGCTTCTATTATTCCCGTACATGAACTGATTCGCGAAGTTTTGGAAGAGACGTCCTATATTCAGGAATTTGATGCCGA
>JAZUFW010000059.1:0-22478 GCA_045640905.1 Lachnospiraceae bacterium | reverse complement strand
CCGGGAGCCATTATTGCAGCGGGATTATGGTGTCTTGCCACCTTGGCTTTTTCCGTATATGTAGATTATTTTCACGGCTTTTCGATATATGGTTCTTTGACCATGTTGATGGTATTATTGTTTTGGCTTAATTTGTGTTTTAATATTCTTATGTTCGGAGCATTTATAAATACATATTACAAACCGTTTTTTGTTGTCAGTTTTTCATATGCCAAAAAACTCCATGATGCCAAAAAATAGTTTTAGTTGACAATATTTAACAATAATCGGAAAATAAATAAGTTAGGGTTTGATTATAAAGAACGGAGATATATTTTATGAAAGAAAAAATTGAAGCTTTACGTGAAAAATTTCAGGAACAGCTTTCCGATGTCAAAGATTCTGCCAATCTTGAAGAATTGAGAATCCTTTTTATGTCTAAAAAAGGTGCGTTGCAGGATTTGATGAAGGAATTGTCACAGATTCCCAATGAACAGAAGAAGGAAGCAGGACAGCTCATTAATTCCTTTAAGCAGGAAGTATCCTTAAAGTTTGACGAAAAGAAGCGTGAACTTGATGAACTTGCAGAAAAAGTTATGCTTGAAAGTGCTGAAAGCTATGATGAGTCATTGCCTACAGGATGTCCTTCGGGTTCATACCATCCGATAACATTAATTCAGCGTGAACTTGAAGATATTTTCAAATCCATGGGCTTCGATGTTGAGGATTATAACGAGATAGTTGATGATTACCATTGCTTTGAAGCATTAAATATTCCCAAGTTTCATCCTGCAAGAGACATGCAGGATACATATTATCTGTCATCAAAGAACCAGCTTTTGAAGTCACATACTTCGGCTGCTCAGAATGCCATTATGAAAAAATACGGCGACAGATTAAAGAACGAGGGAAGACCTATTAGAGCCGTTTTCCCCGGCAGATGCTTTAGAAACGAAGCAATTGATGCCTGCCATGAAAATACATTCTTCCAGATGGAAGGTGTCATGATTGATAAAGATATCTCTATTTCAAATCTTATTTATTTTATGAAGACGATGCTTTCGGAAGTCTTCGAAAAGGATGTTACCGTCAGATTAAGACCCGGATTTTTCCCTTTTGTGGAACCCGGTTTTGAACTTGATATTAAATGCCTTATTTGCGGAGGCGACGGATGCCCTTCGTGCAAGAATTCCGGATGGCTTGAACTTTGCCCTTGCGGTATGATTCATCCCAATGTATTAAAGCACGGTGATATCAATACCGATGAGAATCCTTTCGAATATACCGGATTTGCTTTCGGACTCGGATTAACGCGTTTGGCCATGATGAAGTACGGCGTTAAGGATATTCGAGTATTTAATGAAGGCGATTTAAATTCATTAAGTCAGTTCGTTAGCAAATAGGAGGAGATATTATGTTAGTTTCTATGAATTGGATCAGGGACTTTGTTAACCTGGACGGAGAAGATTTAGATACATTAATTAAAAGATTTACATTATCAACAGCAGAAGTTGAAGATGTTTATTACAAAGGAAAAGACATTCAGGATGTTGTTGTCGGTGAAATAATTAGCTGTGAAGCACATCCCGATTCTGACCATCTGCATGTTCTGAAGGTTGATGCAGGTGACAATGTATATGATGTTGTCTGCGGAGCTCCCAATGCCAGAACAGGCATTAAAACAGCTTTTGCACTTCCGAATGCTCAGGTTGGAGAAATCAAAATTAAGCCTACGAAACTTCGCGGAGTTTTATCAAACGGTATGTGCTGCTCGGAAAAGGAAATCGGTATTTCGGATAATCATGACGGAATTATGGAACTTGATTTGTCCCTTAAAAACGGAACAAGTATCAAGGATATTTTCCCGATTGATGACGTTGTTTTCGAAGTCGATAATAAATCACTTACGAACCGTCCCGACCTTTGGGGACACTATGGAATGGCCAGAGAGTTCGCAGCTTTGACAGGCCGTCCCTTAAAGCCGCTTGATGTATTTGAGAGCGATTATCAGGGAACAGCCAATGTTCCTATTGAATTAAAGAGTGATCTGGTCTACAGATATACATCTGTAAGAATTGAGAACATAACACGTAAAGAAAGCCTGCCTACGATGAAGATCAGACTTTATTACTGCGGAACCAGAGCAATTAATCTGTTGGCCGATTTGACAAATTACCTGATGCTCGAATTGGGACAGCCCATGCATGCTTTCGACGGAACAAAGATTGAAAAGATTGTTGTCGATACACCGAAATCTGCATTTGAATTCACAACTTTGGATGGGCAGAGCAGACATATTACCGAAGATACACTGATGATTTATAACAATGACACGCCCGTTGCCGTTGCAGGTATTATGGGAGGACTTGATTCCGAGATTACTGACGAAACCAATTCTCTAATTTTGGAATCTGCCAATTTTGACGGCGTAAGTGTCAGAAAGAGTGCATCAAGACTCGCGCTCAGAACAGATGCATCTGCCAGATACGAAAAAACTCTTGATCCTGAGATGACCATGCTCGCTGTTAAGAGATTTGTGTATTTGCTTAAGGAAGCAGATAAAGATGCAGTGCTTGTAAGTAATTACACCGATGTATATCAGAAGAAATATCCCGAAATTTCGATTGATTTCGATAAAGCGTTTATTGATCGTTATACGGGTATTGATATTTCATCGAACGAGATAGAGAATACTTTGGTTTCTTTGGGATTTGAAACCACACGTAATGGTGACTCGTTCACTGTGAAAGTTCCTTCTTGGAGAGCCACCAAGGATGTTTCCATGAAGGCTGATATCGTAGAAGAGATTACCAGAATATACGGATATGACAACTTTGAAATTAAAACAACAATGTCTCCGTTACTTCCGGCTAAGACTTCTTTGCTTCGTAAAGAAGAAAACGCCGTTAAGGATATTTTGGTAAAGACATATGCCATGAACGAAGTTCATTCCAGAATTTGGCAGGATGAGGATGACTTAAAGTCTTTGGGTCTTGGCGTTGAAGATAATGTTAAGTTATTGGGTTTTGCCGAGAATCAGGGCGTGCTTCGTAATACAATGATGCAGTGCCTGCTTCCTTTTGTTAATAAAAACAAAAACGTTCGTCCGTCATTCGGAATATTCGAAATCGGACGTGTTGTACTCGGAACGGATGATAATGATGAGGCCGTTGAAAAGAGACATCTTGCAGTCGTAATGTATTCGAAGGAAGACACCGAGAAGGTTCTGTACTTCAGAGCTGTTGAACTGATTAATACGATAGTTGACCAGTTAAAGCATAAGGCTGTTAAATATGAAAAAATCGAAGCTTGTCATACCTTTATGCATCCGAAAAACACTTCTTCGATAATTGTTGACGGAAAGAATATAGGTGTGCTCAATGCAATTCATCCCAAGACATTAAGCAAAATTGCTAAAAATGCCGCAGTATGTATGCTTGAAATTGATATGGATGATCTTTTGAGCGTTGAACCCGGAGCTTTGTCATTTAACGAGCCTTCGAAATTCCCCGGAATCGATTATGACCTTTCGTTAATTATTCCAGAAGGAACCAGATTTGAAAATATCGAAAATTGCTGGGTAAAGGCAATGAAGACTATTTTGAAAACTGTATCGGTTATCGATATTTATGAAAAGAATGGAATTAAGTCTGTAACATTAAGATTCCATTTTGAAGATAGCGAAAGAACTTTGACCGGCGAAGAAGTACAGGCAAAGATTGATAAGATTTTGGAAAACCTTAAGGCTATTAACGTTGAATTGAAGATGTAGGAGTCAGTATGGAAACAAAGAATACATGGGAATTATACACAGCTGCAGATAATAAAAAAGTCGATGCTTTTTGCAAAGAGTATATTGATTTTTTGAACGATGCCAAAACCGAACGCGAATGCGTTGAAAAAATTGTTGAGGCAGTCGAAAATGCAGGATACATTGAGCTTCAAAGAGCAATAAAGGCTAATAAAAAGTTAAAGGCCGGAGATAAGGTATATGCCGTTAACATGAATAAAGCCGTTGCTATGTTCAATATAGGTAAAGAGCCTATGACAAACGGTATGAACATACTCGGGGCTCATATCGATTCTCCCAGACTCGATGTTAAACAGAATCCGATGTATGAAGATAACGGATTGGTATATCTGGACACTCATTACTACGGCGGTGTTAAAAAATACCAGTGGGTTACAATTCCGCTTTCAATTCACGGGGTTGTAACTAAGAAAGACGGTACAACGGTTATAATTAACATAGGTGAAGAAGATGATGATCCTGTATTCTTTATTTCTGATTTGTTGATTCATCTGTCACAGGAGCAGCTTGAAAAGAAAGCTGCAAAGGTTATTGAAGGTGAAGCACTTGACATTATTGTCGGAAATAAGCCTTTGGTGATTAAGAATAATAAGAGTGAAGACAAAGAGAACAAAAAAGATCCTGTTAAGCAGAATATTTTGGATATTCTGAAAAAGGAATATGATTTTGAAGAAGAAGACTTTTTGTCGGCTGAACTTGAAGTAGTGCCTGCAGGAAAAGCTAAGGAAGCCGGATTCGACAGATCAATGATCTTAGGATACGGTCAGGATGACAGAGTATGTGCCTTCCCTTCAATGAAAGCTATGCTTGATGTAAAAACAGTTTCGCGCACATCATGCTGCTTATTGGTTGATAAAGAAGAAATCGGCTCTGTCGGAGCTACGGGTATGCAGTCAAAGTTTTTTGAAAATACTGTTGCCGAAGTTATGAATTTATGCGGAACATTTTCCGAATTGGATTTAAGAAGATGCTTAAGCAATTCCATGATGCTCAGTTCCGATGTCAGCGCAGCTTTTGATCCTACATATGCATCAAGCTTTGAGAAGAAGAATGCTGCCTTTTTGGGACACGGAATGGTATTTAACAAATTTACCGGATCAAGAGGAAAGAGCGGTTCCAATGATGCTAATGCTGAATATATAGCACATATTCGCTCAATGTTTGAAAAGGACAAGATTAATTTCCAGACCTGCGAGCTCGGTAAGGTCGATTTGGGCGGTGGCGGCACCATTGCATACATTCTTGCTTTGTACGGAATGAATGTTATTGATGCGGGAGTTGCTGTTTTAAACATGCATGCTCCTTTTGAAGCTACTTCTAAAGCTGATATTTATGAAACATACAGAGGTTATGTTTCTTTTATAAAGAATGCGGGAAAGTAATGCAAAACACAGACGATAAAACAGGACTTCGTACAAAGGATTACTATTTTGATTTACCGCAGGAACTCATAGCACAGGACCCTCTTGAAGACAGATCTTCATCGAGACTTCTCGTTATGAATAAAGAGACCGGCTCTTTAAAGCATGATATCTTCAAGAATATCTTTGAATATCTTGAACCGGGTGACTGTCTGGTATTAAACAATACAAAGGTATTACCTGCCAGACTTTTGGGCGTTAAGGAAGATACCGGTGCCTTTGTTGAAATACTGTTACTTAAAAGAATAAATGAAAATGACTGGGAATGCATTGTTAAGCCGGGTAAAAAACTTAGAGTAAATGCCCGTTGTTCTTTCGGTGACGGACAACTTAAAGCTACCGTTATCGAAGTAAAGGATGACGGAAACAGAATAGTCAGATTTGAATATGACGGAATATGGGAAGAAGTTTTGGATTCTCTGGGCGAAATGCCGCTTCCTCCGTACATTACGCATAAACTTAAAGATAAAAACAGATATCAGACGGTTTATGCCAAATTTGAAGGCTCTGCGGCAGCTCCGACAGCCGGATTGCATTTTACGAATGAACTGCTTTCACAGATAGAAGCCAAGGGAATAAAGCTGGCCTACGTTACGCTTCATGTGGGATTGGGAACGTTTAGACCTGTTAAAGTTGAGGATGTAACCAGCCACCATATGCATACCGAATATTTCAGCATCGATAAAACGGCCTGCGATATTATTAACGAGACCAAACGTAACGGACATCGTGTTATATGTGTCGGGACGACCAGCACGCGTACGGTTGAATCTGCAGCACTTCAGGCAGAAGATAATATCCTGGAACCCTGTGCGGGAGATACGGATATATTTATTTATCCGGGATTTGAATTCAAAATTACGGATTGTCTGATTACCAATTTCCACTTACCGGAAAGCACACTCCTCATGCTCGTATCGGCTTTGTGTGGCCGCGAGAATATTTTGAATGCATATTCGATAGCCGTTAAAGAAAAATACAGATTCTTTTCATTCGGAGATGCATGCTTTTTTACAAATGACATTAAGTAATCATTTACTTTAAAGTGAAATTTGTTTACAATCTTTTTAGGGGTATTCCCGATTCAGTTTAGGTATTTGAAAGGGTGACTAATCTTATGGAAGAAAGAAGAAAAAATCTCAGAATGGAAATGCCGTCAACGTTATCAGTTAAAAGACTCGACGGTGGTAAAGTTGAAGAGGTTGAAATTGAAGTAATCGATGTTTCAAAAACCGGTGTAGGTTTCCGTTGCAATACCGCATTGGAAATAGGCGCTGTGTATCAGGCATCATTACGCATATGGACACAGGAAGTGCTTCATGCATTTTTGGAAATAGTTCGAATCGAAAAGAAGGGACTTTCCTTCGAATACGGAGCAATATTTATCGGAATGCCCGAGATGGATTCAGCAAGAATCGAAACATATCAGACAGTTACCGAAGAACTCAATAAATAAGTTTTGCTTTTTAAGCCCTTAGGTGCATTCCTAAGGGCTCTGTTTTTTGAATTACAGGTGGCAAAATACACGATTGAATAAAAGGAGAACGTAACATGAAAAAATTAATGGAAGTAATTGAAGGAAGAGAGTGGACAGGACTTGAGTTTTTGTTGTCAATTATGACAGCATTGCTTGGCGGAATAGTATTGGGAGTGTTGTTTTCTTCCAAGGGCGACCGTTATTACGGCAGTTTCAACGGAAATACCGATTTGGAAAATGACGATGATTGGGAAGACTGGGAAGATTTTGAAGAATGATATCATACAAAACAAATATGGTTTATGTGATAAAGCGCTTGGCTTAAAAAACAAGCGCTTTTTTCATTGTTTTCGAATGATATTGATTATTTTTGCCTGCGAGTTGCAAAGACAAAAAGTGTAATGATTTCTCATTTGTTTTTTCTTGTAATGACATGGAAAATTTAGTAAAATATTTTTAGGTGTTTGTAAGGGGTTACGAATACCAAATTTATCTTATGGAGGGTTACAAATGAATATTTACACAACCGACAAAATCCGAAATGTCGCTATATTGGGTCACGGCGGAGCAGGTAAAACCGCATTGACCGAAGCAATGGCTTACCTTGCAGGATTAACTTCCAGAATGGGTAAAACAGAGGACGGAAATACTCTTTCGGATTTTACCAAAGAAGAAATTAAGAGAAAGATTTCCATCAGTACTTCGGTTGTTCCTATTGAATGGGAAGGATACAAAATAAATATCCTCGATACACCCGGATTCTTTGACTTTGAAGGTGAAGTTTGCGAAGCTTTATCTGCTGCAGGTGCAGTTATTATCGTTATTAACGGTAAAGCCGGTGTTGAAGTCGGTGCTGAAAAAGCATGGGAACTTTGCGAAAAGTATAAGCTCCCCAGAATGATTTATGTTTCTAACATGGACGTTGATAATGCTTCTTATCGTCAGGTCCTTGAAGATTTAACTGAAAAATTCGGAAAGAAACTTGCTCCTTTCCATTTCCCGATCAGAGAGAATGAAAAGTTCGTCGGATATGTTAATGTTGTTCAGGAAGCAGCATATAAATGGGATGGCAAGCTTGTTAAAGAATGCGATATGCCGGATTATTCGAAGCCTTATCTTGAGCAGTTCCGTGATTCTTTGATGGAAGCTGTTGCTGAAACTTCCGAAGACATGATGGAGAGATATTTTAACGGTGAAATTTTCTCCGAAGCTGAAATCAGAGCAGCGCTTCGTACTAATGTATGCGACGGTTCTATTGTTCCTATGACCATGGGATCAAATACATTGTGCCAGGGCGTATATGCATTAATTGATGATGTAATTAAGTATTTCCCTTCACCTGAAAACAGAACGGTTAAGGGTATCAATATGAAAACCAACGAAATATACGATGCTGATTATGACTTCTCAAAGGCTAAGTCAGCATATGTATGGAAGACTATCGTTGATCCGTTTATCGGAAAATATTCACTTATCAAAGTTAATTCAGGTGTTTTGAAGTCTGATGATTTGATTTATAACGTTGATAAGGAAATTGAAGAAAAAGTCGGAAAGATTTATATTCTTCAGGGTAATAAACCTGTTGAAGTTTCCGAACTTCATGCCGGTGATATCGGTGCTTTGGCTAAGTTAACAGGAGCCAGAACAGGAAACTCGCTTTCTACAAAGGCTACTACTATTAAATACGGTCAGTGGGAGATGCCTACTCCTTATACTTATATGAGATACAATCCCAAGGATAAGGGTGATGTTGATAAATTATCACAGGCTCTTCAGAAGATATCTCATGAAGACATTACCATGAAGTATGTTAACGATGCTGAGAATCGCCAGATGTTGTTGTACGGTATGGGCGATCTTCATTTGGAAGTAATTTCTTCAAAACTTTTGAATGAATACAAGGTTGAGATTGAATTGACCAAGCCTAAGGTAGCATTCAGAGAAACCATTAAGAAGAATTCCGATGTTGAATATAAGTACAAGAAGCAGTCAGGCGGACATGGTCAGTACGGTCATGTAAAGATGCGTTTCGAGCCTTCCGGCAATATGGAAGAAGCTTATGTATTTGAACAGGTAGTAGTTGGCGGTGCAGTTCCGAAGAACTACTTCCCTGCAGTTGAAAAGGGTATTCAGGAATCTGTAATCAGAGGTCCTTTGGCTGCATATCCCGTTGTCGGAGTTAAGGCAGTTTTGTATGATGGTTCTTACCATCCTGTTGATTCGTCCGAAATGGCATTTAAGACAGCTGCCATTCAGGCATTCAAAAAAGGCTTTATGGATGCAGGTCCGATATTGCTTGAGCCTATCGAAAGCTTAAAGGTACTCGTTCCCGACAGCTATACCGGTGATGTTATGGGTGATCTTAATAAGAGAAGAGGCCGTGTACTTGGTATGAATCCTGCCGGAAACGGAAAGACATGTATCGAAGCTGAAATTCCTATGATGGAATTGTTCGGATACGGAACAGACCTTCGTTCAATGACCGGAGGCAGAGGCAACTATTCATATGAGTTTATCAGATATGAACAGTGTCCTTCAGATATTCAGGAGAAGGAAGTTGCTGCCAGAGCGGCCAAGGTTGCTGAAGGTAATGTTGAAGCATAAACGTTATTGTATGAACAGTAATGTTTCTGTATAAAATAAAAATAAGAGAGGGAAATTTTTATGTTTTGTTCTAAATGTGGAAGTAAAATTGAAGACGGAGCTTTATTCTGTCAGTCATGCGGTACAAAAGTTGAAGCACCTGTTGCTCCTATAGTTGACGCTACTCCTGTAGTAGAGGCTGCACCTGAAGTTGAAGCAGTACCTGAAGTTGAAGTTGCACCCGAAGTTGCAGCAGAACCTGTAGTTGAACCTACACCTGTAGTAGAGCCTGTATATGCAGAACCTACTCCTGTTACACCTGTGTACAACACTAACGAATATCAGCAGCCGGAAAACACAAACTATAATCCTTTTGCACAGTACAATTTACTTAGACCGTTGTCTACAAGCAGAGGTCTTTTAAAGTATATCTTCCTTGGACTTATCACATTCGGTATTTATGATGTATGGCAGTTGTATGAAATTTCCGAAGATATCGATACTATCGCTACAAAGCATGATGGAAATAAAACGATGAACTTCATCTTAATGATGGAACTTTCACCGCTTACACTTTTCATTTTAATGTTTGTTTGGTATCATCACCTTTGCAATCGTATCGGTAAAGAATTGATTGCCCGCGGTATTGATTACAAAATCAGTGCAAAGACATATTGGCTTTGGAACATTCTCGGAAGTCTCATTGTTGTAGGACCGTTCATTTTCATTCATAAGCTTATGAAAGCCATGAACCTTCTTAGTGCTGATTTCAATGCAAAGAACGGAAATTAATTATTAAGTTTTTAAGGGCCCGGCAGTCATGCGGGGCCCTTTTTATGTGCGATAAGGCGTCAAGCGGATATTGTGCTTGCGCAAATATCCATTTGACGCCAACGTTCAATCGAGTAGGAAGCCGCCTACTCGATTTCGATTGTTGACTTTTCATAAAGCGAAAAGTAAGATAAGATATGTTGTATTTAATAAATATTTAAAGGAAGTAGTAATTATGTCTGTACCTTATAATCATCATGAAATTGAAAGCAAATGGCAGAAATATTGGGAGGATAATCATACATTCAAAACTGATGTATGGGATTTTTCGCGTCCTAAATATTATGCTCTTGATATGTTTCCTTATCCTTCAGGTGTAGGACTTCATGCAGGTCATCCGGAAGGATATACAGCTACCGATATTATGTCTCGAATGAAGAGAATGCAGGGATACAATGTTCTTCATCCCATGGGATATGATTCATTTGGCTTGCCTGCCGAACAGTATGCCGTTACTACCGGTAATCATCCCAACGGCTTTACGGAAAAGAATATAGGTACATTTACTAAGCAGTTAAAGGAACTTGGATTTGACTACGATTGGGACAAATGTATTGCTACATCAGATCCTAAATTCTATAAATGGACACAGTGGATTTTTAAGCAGCTTTATAATGACGGTTATGCAAAGCTTGTTGACATGCCTGTTAACTGGTGTGAAGAACTCGGAACCGTTCTTTCAAACGATGAAGTTATTGACGGAAAGAGTGAAAGAGGCGGATATCCCGTTATCCGAAAGAACATGAAGCAGTGGGTTATCGACCAGGTCGCTTTTGCGGAAAAACTGCTTGACGGACTTAATGAAGTAGACTGGCCCGAATCAACAAAGGATATTCAGCGTCACTGGATTGGCAGAAGCGAAGGTGTTGAAGTTAAATTCCAGATAGTTGGCGGCGGAGAATTTTCTATCTATACCACATGTATTGAAACTATTTACGGTATTACCTTTATGGTACTGGCTCCCGACGGTCAGATAGTAAAGGATTTGATGCCCAGAATTCAGAATAAAGAAGAAGTAGAAGCTTATATTGCCGAAACTTTAAAGAAAAATGATATGGACAGAACAGAACTTAATAAGGGTAAGTCCGGATGCGAATTAAAGGGCGTTACATGTATTAACCCTGTTAACGGCAAAGAAGTAGCTCTTTATATAGGCGATTTCGTTCTGGCCAATTACGGAACAGGTGCAGTTATGGCTGTTCCTTCGCATGACCAAAGAGACTTTGAATATTCGATAGCACATAATATTCCTCGTATTCAGGTTATTTCCGGCGGCGACTGTTCTGAAAAAGCATTTGAAAAATACGATTATCTCGGAAAAGGCTGTAAACTGATCAATTCTGAAGAATTTGACGGCTTAACTGTTGAAGAAGCTAAAGAAGCCATTACCGTTAAATTGGAAAAGATGGGCGTAGCAAAGCGTACGGTTAACTATCACTTCAGAGAATGGATTTTTGCGCGTCAGCGTTATTGGGGCGAACCTGTGCCTGTTGTTTATACCGAAGACGGTAATATTCATGTCCTTGCGGATGAAGAATTACCTTTGGTTTTGCCTGAACTGGAAGATTATAAGGGTAAGAACGGCCTGGCTCCCTTGGAAAATGCTGTTGAATGGAAACAGTATGACCATAACGGAATTAAAGGAAAGAGAGAGACATCAACGATGCCCGGTTCTGCCGGTTCATCATGGTATTTCTTCAGATACATTGATCCTGATAATGACAAGGAATTTGCAAATCAGGAACTTTTGAAGCACTGGATGCCTGTTGACCTTTATATAGGAGGACCCGAACATTCCGTAGGTCACCTGATGTATTCGAGAATCTGGAACAGATTCCTTTATGACAAGGGATTGGCACCGACCAAAGAGCCTTTCCAGAAATTGGTTCACCAGGGTATGATTCTTGGCGAAAACGGAATTAAGATGGGAAAGAGATTCCCTGAATTCGTTGTTAATCCTTCGGATATCGTCAGAGATTACGGCGCCGACACCTTAAGATTGTACGAAATGTTTATGGGACCTTTGGAAGTATCAAAGCCTTGGTCTCCGCAGGGCGTTGAAGGCGCAAAGAGATTCTTAAATCGTGTATGGAATTACTTTACTGATGAAAATAACATTGCTTCGGGAAATGAAGAAGCACTCAAAAAGATTTATCATCAGACTGTAAAGAAAGTTACTTCCGATTTTGAACAGCTTGGCTTTAATACGGCAATTGCTCAGATGATGATCTTTATGAATGCCGTTACTAAGAGCACCTGTCCTAAAGAATATGCAGAAGGCTTTATCAAGATGCTTTCATGTATCTGCCCGCATATCGGTGAGGAAATATGGTCTGTACTCGGACATGACAATACTATTGCGTATGAAGCATGGCCTCAGTATGATGAGGAAGCCGTAAAGGAAGATACCATAGAAATCGGTATTCAGGTTAACGGAAAAGTAAAAGGAACAGTTACTTTACTTAAGGATGAAGACAAAGAATCTGCAATGAGTAAAGCAAAAGAGATAGTTGCATCTGCGATAGAAGGAAAGCAGGTCGTTAAAGAAATTTATGTTCCCGGAAAGATAGTAAATATTGTAGTTAAGTAATATGCCTGATAATAACAAAGCGGCCCTTCGTGATGAAGCTTTAATAAAGAAAATCACGGAGGGCCTTGATTTAAATAATCCGCGTGACATTACAAGGATTTATAATGAACTTCAATCCGGTCTTTACTCATTTGAGTCCAAAGTAGGAAGGGATTTTGACGATCATATTTTTGAGCTGTATGAGAGCACCAAGAATATGTCGAATTGTGATGCGCCTTCCAAGAAAGAATCAAAATCCAAAAGCGCCACCAAAAACAAAAATACGAAAACGAAGGTTGAGGTAAAGAAGTACGGCAAGGAAATTGACGAACTTGCCATACTGGAGCTAAAAAAGCAGGAAAAGATTAGAAAGATCCTTATTTTTGTTGCCGTTTTTGTGGCTGTTTGTTCCTTTGGATATTTTGGAATATATTATTACTTTTCCGGAAGAACATCGAGCGATTACGAGGAACTGTCGAAGCTAAAGGGTAATGATACGTTAAGTGCTCTTTATGACAAAAACCAAAGTGATTTTGCGGTTCATAAAAAATCAGTTAAAACACCGGATATGCTGGATGAGTATAAAACTCTTTTTGCGAAGAACAACAAAATGGTCGGGTGGCTGAAAATTGACGGAACGAATATTGATTATCCCGTTATGCAGACAGAAGATAACGAATATTATCTGAATCACAATTTTGACCAGCAAAAAGATAATAACGGCTCTTTGTTTTTGGATTGTGGATGCAGTGTTTATCCGCGTTCAACCAATATGATAATATACGGTCATCATATGAAATCCGGAAATATGTTCGGAAATTTGCAAAAATATGCCAAAGAATCATATTATAAAGAGCATCCGACGATAACCTTTGATACAATATATGAAAAAGCAACATATCAGGTTATATATGCTTTTTATTCAAAGGTTTATGATAACGACGATTTGGTATTTAAATATTACCGGTTTATTGATGCCAATTCCGAAACCGAATTTGATTATTACATAAATGAAATGAAAAACTTAAGTCTGTACGATACCGGCGTTGAAGCGTCCTTTGGCGATTCGCTTCTTACGCTTTCCACATGCGACCATTCGCAAACGGACGGAAGATTTGCAGTTGTTGCCAAAAGAATAAAATAGGAGAGTATACCATGAATATGAATCCCAAAGATATGATGGCTTTTATGGGAGCGATAAATACTTTTAAAAGCAATCATCCGAAATTTTTTGCATTTGTTGAAACAGTGATTAAGCCGGGAATTCCGGCAGATACGATTATTGAAATCAGTGTTCAAAAGCCCGGAGAAGAAAAGGTTACGACCAACATTATGGTTAAACAATCGGATCTTGATTTGTTTGAGTCAATGAACAATATAGGAAGATAGTAATCCGAAAATGTAAGTTATAGGCAAGATTTAGAAGAGACTCCTTTTTGCGAGTCTCTTTTAATTTTACGAAATATTGCAGGCAGACCACAATATCTTGTAATTTCTTCTTGAAAATAAGACAAAATATAGTAAAATATTAGTTGTATGAGTGTAAATGGGTGTATTATGCCCAATATTAAGTATTTTCAGTAATTTGACGATATAAAATTTGTATGCTGTATATTCAGCTTGGGGTATAGAAGGAGTATTTACAAATGGCTGTTTCAAACGAAAGAGTTCAAAAAAACGTATCAAACGAGAATGTTGCGCCTAAAAAGAAAAAAAGACGCATGAAAAAGCAGGTAAGGAGAACCCTCGGCGGATTGTTTTTAGCATCCGCTTTGGTTGTTGCGGCGATTCCGACGCCTGAGATTCAGGCTAAGGTTGACCAGACCGAACATCATAGAATTCTGGTTGCTTCCAAGCATCCGACTACGGATAATCCGACCGACTCAACGGTTACCGACAAGACGTTTGACAGCTCAATACCGTTTGTATCAGATGTTCCTTCATCTCGTGATGCAGAAAAGACCGTATATACATCCGAAGACGGTTTCTTTCAGTTTGTATATATGCGCCCCACTGATACAGATCCCAATAAGGTTGCCGTTATCTTAGGATATACCGGTAACGAATCTTCACTTACCATCCCCGATACTTTGGAAGGATATAAAAAATATCGTGATAATGATACTTCATCCGGTTATTGTCTGGTTTCAAAGAATAATGAATATCTTCATTATGAAACTACCAAGCAGAAGGAAGAGGCCGGTGTCAGATATTATTTGGTTACCGACATAATGGAAGGTGACCATAAGAAGGAAGTCAACGAAAATCAGTGTAGATACGTGGACGGAAAACTTGTTTTTGTTACTGTTGAAACCAGAACAATTACGCCTACCCCTTTCCCTGAACCGACAGAAGACCCCGTAACTCATGTAACGCCGGAACCTTTACCCGTACCGACTCCGTATGACGAAGACTATGACGTATATCATGATGTTGAACCGGAAATGATTACCGTTTATGAGCCTTGCTATAACACGACCAAGAGCAGCTGGTATTCAATTCCCGAATCTGATTTGTTTTACAGTACTGACAAAGTAACCTTTACTCAGTGCGGTAACGAATCAGACCACCAGAGAATCAATGCCGATGTAGCCTTTATCGGACAAGAATTTTTGGTAGATAATCCGTCTAACCCCGGATATTGGATGGTTTCAGGTCCTATTACCAAGCATGGTGAGGCCAGAACAGATGATGATAAGGGTGTATTTGCATTTAATAAATCCCTTGTTAATCTGACAATCGGAAGTAATGTACGTGGTGTCGGTGACTTTGCTTTTTACGGATGTTCCAACCTTCAAAGCGTTCAATTCAGTTCAAAACTTGAGACTGTAGGTAACGGTGCTTTTGCGGAATGTATTAACTTACAGTACTGTGATATTGCATATAATGCAAACCTGTTGGCACTCGGAAAAGATGCATTCTATAACTGTGCAGCTTTGAGACAGTTCTATACTTCAACAGGTTTGGAAGCTATAGGTGATTCATGCTTCGAAGGTTGTTCTTCACTTACGAATATTTATATGTGCGGTGAAAATGCGCCCGGAGGCAGCGCGAATGTTGCATTGAGATATATGGGTAACCATGTATTTACGGGATGTAAATCGTTAACGTCCGTTACGTTCCCGGCCTCTTATGCAGAAACGGCTCCGCTTGATTTTGATACCTTCTTGGGCTGTGAAAACCTTCAATATGTAAAAGTCAGCAATCAGACTACGTCTTTTGATGTAATTCATAAAACAAAAGCGGCTGATTATCCGAGATGTACAGGAAATGATTGGACAGATGTATTGAAGACCTTGCCCGCAAGTTTTTATGTTGAAGGTCCCGAAACATCAGCCATTCATGAAATGTGTAAGAATCATCAGATAGCGTTTAAATATCTGGATTCGAATCCGGAATTATACGAAATCATTAAATTTGAAAAAGATAAACACGATACTGGCGATGACCGTACCGCTAAAGTAACATATCAGATTCATACCGACGGTTCAATTGTAAAAGTTATTATCGAGGGAGATCCCGTTAATTTGACCATTCCCGAAACAATCGGACCTTACGGAATCGATACCATAGGTGACAGTGCATTCAGAGATAACTGTTCGCTTACGAAGGTTACTATTCCTGCATCATGTACTTCCATAGGTGCGTATGCATTTGAAGGTTGTCACAATCTTGAGGTTGTTACATTTACCGATGCTACCACCATGCAGAGCATAGGCGAAGATGCCTTCCGCACACAGGAATGTGCATATGATGTTACGGGCTCCGGTGCTTCAAAAACCATAAAGTGTAAAAAGTGTAACGAAAACCTGGATAGTCCTACAGCTAAGTTGATGTTCTGCGGTGCTATGCTTGATCCCATGACCAATACGGATACTGTTCCGTTCGCTTATGCCATGAACGGTACGACGACCATAAATAACGGTGATCAGTCTGCATCTTGGATTACATATCATTCAGGTTGGCCGACAAATATGGAGGTTAGATACGACTATCATTATGACCCCGACAAGGGAGAAAATGTAGGCGTAGTTGAACTGGTCGGTTACCCCAGATTTGAAAAGTACGAAAGTGTTACAACTCCGTATGATACGAACCCGTATTTAAGAACGCTTCCTTACATTACGGATGATAACTGCGAGTATTACGGTGATTTGATTTCAACTTCTGTACAGGCATATAACGATTATATTTCCGGTGCCTCAACAGTTCCTCCTACGGATAAGCAGATGGAACTTATTAATTCAGCGTTGAATATTGTGGTTCCTTCGAATGTTGATGCCATTAAATCAGGTATTTTCTCAGGAAAAGATGCTGAGGGAAATCCGGCTAAAGATGATGACGGTGTAGTTATCCCTGTTAACAGTACCGTCCAGACCGTTACATTAAACGGTGTTGAGAAACTTGATACATATACCTTCGCAGGCATGAACAGCTTGAAAAATGTAGGTGTAATCGGACCTTTCATGATGGGTGATTATGTCTTTGACGAAGACCCTGCATTAACAAATGTAACATTTGGAACGAATCTTGAAGATACCGGTTTACGTCCTTTCAGAGGCTGTACCAACATGTATGAAGTTGAATGCCTCGGCAACAATTTCAGATGTACCGATGGTATTTTGTACAGAGCGACCAACCAGGGAGATGAAATTGTTGAATGCTTTGAAGGCAGAGGAGATGCTGTAGGATCGTATACATGCGGACCTCAGGAATTTGCCGGCGTGGTATCGATTAAGCCCGAAGCTTTCATGAATTGTGACGGTATCGGTTCGGTTGATTTGACATCCGCTGATGTTGAAGTTATTCCCGAAAACTGCTTTAACAATATGAGCTCCGTAAATACCATTAAGCTCGGAAGTTCCGTTATCCAGATTAAGGATGATGCATTCATTGATACTACTGACTTAAAGAATGTAATTTTGCCCTATTCATTGCAGGTTATAGCGCAGGATGCATTTGCCAATAAGGAAGACGGTTCACGCGTTTATCCTAATTCATTCAATGATACGAACCATGAACAGAAGAAGGTTTATGTTTCGTGTGTTGAGAACTCGGCTGCAGACAAATATGCAAAAGCGTATGTATATTTGTCACCTCAGTACGGCGAAGTTAAAATAACTCATTTGGTATATTTCTATGATGATTTTGATGATCCTGCCAATCCGCTTCTTCTGAAGAAAGAGATTGTAAATGATGGCGAAAATGCTACGCCTCCCGATGCTCCGGATCATTCGGATCAGGGATATACATTTACCGGTTGGAGCAATTATACGGCTATTACCAGAGATACTTATGTTTATGCCAAGTATCAGCCTACGGGAGATCCGTATTATACCATTAAATTCGTGGATCATGACGGATCAAGTTTAGGACCCGACCAGTTAATTCAGGAAGGCAAGAATGCGACTCCTTATGAAGACGAAGTAAAGAAAGAAGACCACTGGCCAGGACATACATTCAAAGGATGGGAACCCCAGTCTTATATAGGTGTATATCAGGATGCCATTATTGTTGCACAGTATAAAGATAATTCCGGTGAAGAATCCAGACATACCGTTTCGTTCTACAGCGGATATGATAATACGTTAATCGGTGAAACAAAGGTTAATGACGGAGATCCCGTTATGCCTCCGGCAGCACCTGCCGTTGCAGGATACACCTTTGCCAGATGGGTTCCTTCGGATTTGTCAAAGATTACGGCTGATTTGAATGTTGTGGCTGTTTATGAAAAGAATACAAGCCCCGGCCCTAATCCTTCATCCTCAACATCACCTTCACCGACGCCTACCAATAATCCGAACGGAAATGCGAATGTAAAGACATTTACCGTTACGGTTTCAGGCGGTTCGGGAACAGGTTCATATGCCGCAGGTTCAATTGTAGGAATCAATGCTTATGAATCCGGCACGGGACAGGTATTTGATAAGTGGATGACAGCTACCGCAGGTGTAGGATTTGCCAATGCCACATCACCTTCGACATATTTCGTGATGCCTGCATGCAATGTGGCTATTACGGCCACCTTTAAGACAGGCGGAGGTTCAAGCTCATCAGGCGGAAATAGCGGAAACGGAGGAAGTTCATCCAATAACGGCGGAACTAATTCCGGCTCGGGAAATAAGAACAACAATACCGGCGGAACATCGGTAGAAGTAACAAAGGGCGGTATTTATAATACCAATGTTGCCGGTGCTACAGTTTCCGGTTCTACGGATAATTTTGTTGTTAAAGTTACTGATGATCAGAATGCTGCTGACTTGGCACTTACAGCTTTACAGAATAAGTTTGGTGATATAACTCAGATTAAGTATTTGCCGATGGATATTTCTTTGTATGATTCAACAGGCAGAACGAAGATAGCCGACACATCCGGTATGAGTGTATCCATCACTTTGCCGTTGCCTAATGATTTGGCTCAATATGCCGGCAATAATAGAGTCGCTTCGGTAACAGGCGGTGTAATCGAAGATCTGAATACCAGATTTACTACGGTTGACGGTGTTCCCTGCGTCAGTTTTACGGCTACTCACTTCAGCCCGTATGTGATATATGTTGACACTGCTAATTTAACAGAATCTACAATTGACTATACACCGAAGACAGGAGATCCAATTCATCCGAAGTGGTTCCTTTCAATAGGTCTTGCAGCTGTAGCTATTATTCTGTTCTTCAAGAAAGATAAAAAGACCAAGGTAGTTGCTGCTTAATGAAAAAGGTTTTATTACGCACGATAGGAGCATTGCTCCTGATAACTGCATTGATTGTTTTCTTAGTACCATCTTCAGATGTGGAGGCTACTTCCTCCACATCTGATTTTGAAATAGAGGGAAACAAGCTGGTGAAATATAAAGGCACGAGTGAAATCGTGTCTATTCCTGATGATATTAAATCTATAGGTGAAGAAGCTTTCGAAGGAAACGGAAATCTGGTTAAGGTTGAAATCGGAAATAAGGTTCGTGATATAGGTTATGCAGCATTTAGAAACTGCCCAAATCTTAGGGTTGTTACCATGGGTGACAAAGTTGAAAATGTCGGACAGGCTTCTTTTGCAAACTGTAAAGAACTGAATTCGGTTACTTTCGGCCCTAATGTTAAGTCCATCGGAAGCGGTGTATTTGCCGGTGATGATAACCTTAAAAATGTCGGATTTTCCGATAACAAGCATTTTATTATTGAAAACAATGTTATTTACGATAACAAAAAAGAAAAACTGATTTGTATGCTCCCCGAATTTAAGGACGGAGAGTATGTAATGCCCTCGAGTGTAAATGAAGTTAACGGATATGCATTTTGGGGAAATAGATATATAAAAAATGTTTCTGTCAGCTCGAATCTTTATTCCGTTCCGGAATATGCTTTCAGCAATTGTGTAAGCTTAAAGCAGGTCACTATTCCTTTGCCGGTTCATTCAATTGATGCAAAGGCTTTTGAAGACTGCGTTAATTTATCATTGGTTTCTTGTCCGGATTCCCTTACCAATATTTCTCCTTCAGCATTTGACGGATGCCCTTATGTTACGTTGAGCGCAACACCGGGTTCGTATGCTGATGAGTATAATTCCAAAATTCAGCGTTCCGAAATATCAGAAACCGAATACGAAGATGTAGAAGGCTACCAGACGGTATCTCAAGTTGATTTGATTTCTTCGATTTCCGAAAATGCGAATGAAGTAACTCAAGAAAATATAGATGATTCTGTCTCAGGTAATGATATAAATGAAAAACCTACCGCAAAACCCACACCGCTTTTACCTAAATATTCAAACGGAGTGATTAACGGTGCGGATGTGGTGACTTATACCTATTATGCAGATTCGACAGCACCCGAAGGCGATTTGCTGGGTTCATCAAGCGTTGTTGCAGGCAGAGCATTGGTATTCATTGATAATTCTGCCAAAGTATACGGTAATGAATCCGCTGACGGAGCTTCCGAAAATGCATCTGATTCCGGAGAGAGTGATACGGAAGTAATAGGAAAGAGATTGATGGGCACTATTGATTTGTCCAAAGCGGAAACAAAACCGGCTGAAGAAAGCAATGAAGAAATGAATCTTGGTAATATTATTGCCGATGATGCTCAAAAAGGATTAAGCTTTCCTAAGTTTACTGTAGTAAACAGTAAAATTGCGCAACAGAGCTACTACGGAGATCAGACACTGGAAACATATGAATTTCCTGAGGGAATCACGGGAATCAGTGATTTTGCTTTTGCCAGAAGTTCGCTTTCTTCAATAGAAATTCCGGAAGGTGTTACGGAAATCGGATATGGAGCCTTTTATCATTGCGATAATTTGAAGGATGTTTCCATACCGTCAACGGTTAACAAGATTTCTCAATATGCTTTTGAGGAGACAGCCTTTCTTAATGATTATGCCGATCCGTTTGTGATTTTGGGAGACGGTGTGTTAATAGCATATAAAGGATCCGATTCCGTAGTAACCATACCCGACGGTGTTACAATGATAGCTGACGGAACCTTTAAAGATCATATGGGAATTACGGCCGTAAATTTCCCGGATTCGCTTTTGTCAATCGGTGAAGAAGCATTTATGGGATGTCGTAATCTAAATACCGTAAATCGTGGCGATAATATAGAAAGCATAGGAGACTGTGCTTTTATGGATACAGCACTGAATAATGTTACAATTGGTCCTAATGTCAAAAGCATAGGCCTCGGTGCGTTTGCTCTTGATAACGGAACAGATACCGTAACCTTCCGCGGAAATACACTTCCGGAACTTACCTTCGGCAGATCTGCTGAAAGATTATCCGATTCGCACGAACGCGCATTGGTTTTCGGTGATATTAAAACAGCAATCGTTCCGAATGATGTATCCAATATTCAAGGCTCCGTTCTTGAGCCCGGACGGCTTGGGTTTGACGGAATTGTTGTAAATGAAATCGGAAATACGGTTTCCGACAATACTGTTGGGCCTGCTTCGTATGTGACATCCGGTGTTCTTTTTGATGTGAACAGCTCAAATATTATTCCTGATGCGAATTCATATGCACAACTTCCCGGAAACGAAGATGCCTTTGTGCTTCATATCAGTGATTCGCAGAATGCAAAAGAAAGCATTGAAATTGCATATGCTGATCTTTATGGTGGTAAAAAGCCCGATAATCTTATTGGATTTGATATAAAGCTCAACGATTCCACGGATTCAATTCCCATCAGGAAACTCGGCAAGCAAAAGCTTAACGTTAAAATACCGTTACCGCAAAGTGTAACAAAAAATAACCTGCATGTAGTATGTCTGGATAATGATGGACAACTTGAAAGTGTAGATTTTACAACAGAAGATATAAACGATATTTCTTATGTAACATTTAGTTGCGAGCATTTTTCACCGTACGGTTTTTACAATTATTCCGGTGCTAATGAAATTGTAAAAGAAGGAGATCATATAAAAGATGATACCCCCGATACCGGTGATTATGGTCCGGCACCTCGAATTTTCCTGGTAATCGCTATTGCCGCTTTAGGAATAGCAGTAATTCTTTATTCATTCCGCAAAAAACAATTTTAAAAAGCTCCCCACTGTGGGGAGCTTTTTTGTTGCGAAAGCATATATACAGTTTGCTTCCTACTCTGCGTAAAATGTGTTTTTTAAATGCTTCCCCAAGTCTTTGGTAACGGACGCGACATAGAACGCATCAGACCTCCTGTCGAGTGTACTTTTATATCACCCTGCTTGATTACAATTAAATCATGTGCGGTTGCCCGGTCAATGGCATGCCGCACATTCGTGCGGTGCGTAGCACCATTGACCGAGCAATTCGGCACATGATTATTATCAACCAA